>CANKEA010000022.1 GCA_947480815.1 Caulobacterales bacterium
GTAGAGGCGGCGGGCCCGCGGTCTCCGGCGGCGGCTTGTCCTGCGGGGTCACGGCAACCGAAGCGGTCGCAATCGGGATGATCGCTGGCCCCTTGCCGATGGCAGGCGCTCCAAGTTTGTCGATTAGATGCAGGACGGTTTCAGTCGGTGCCCAGCCCATCAGGGTGTCGGCCGTGCGCTTGCTCTGGGCCACCGCATCGTACCGCGGGACTTTTGGGGTCAGAACCTTGGCTTCCAGCAGCCCCATGGCGGAAAGCACGGCGGCCGTTGCGACATATTCATCGCGTCGCGAGCCGACGAGCTGAAGCTGAGCGTTGCTGAGTTCCTGCGCAGCGTTGAGAACGTCGAGCGTGGTGCGCAGGCCAACTTGCTGTTCCTGGCGCACGCCCTCGTAGGCCAGGATGGCGGCGCGCACCTGCTCCTGATTGGAAATCATGCCCGAGCGAGCCCCCAGCAGTTGATTCCAGGCCTGTGTCACAGACTGAATAACCGTACGGCGAGTGCTCTCTAGGGTCAGACGATCGGCATTATTACGCTCGGTGGCCTGCCGAATCGCCGAGGCGTTCAGCCCGCCAGCAAACAGCGGTACCGAGCCCGACACCGATGAGGTAACGCTGCGAGTGTAGTTGCCAAATTGATTGCCCTTGCCGCCAAGTTCAGAGGCCGAGTAGCCAAAGGTCTCGCGGAACGACAGGGAAGGCCGTAGCACGGCCTTGGCCTGGGCGACACGGGCGCGGCTAGCCTGTTCGGTGAATTCTGCCGCCAGAATCTGCGGGCTATTGGCCTGGGCACCGCTGAATGCCTTGTCGACGTCGAGCGGCAGCAAATTGGCCAGACTCGGTTCCGGCTCAAGCTCACCCGGGCTTTGCCCCACGACAGCGGTGTAGTTGGCGCGGGCGATACCAAGGTTGGATTGAGTGGTCGAGAGTCCGGATTGGGCGGCGGCATAGCGGGCCTGAGCTTGGGCCACATCGGTCCGGGTGACGTCACCAACGTTGAATCGCGCCTGGGATTCTTCCAGCTGACGCCGCAGAACGGCGACGTTTTCCTGGCTGATCCGCACCGCTTCCTGGGTCCGCCGCACATCGACATACGCGGTCACAACCATGCTGAGTACATTTGACTCGACCCGGCGCAGGTTCTGCTGACCGGTCAGCACGTCAGCCTGGGTGGCGCTCAGCTGGGCAGAGGCGCGGCCGCCGGTATATAGGGGCTGGATTACACTGACGCTGCCCGAGGAACTGTTGCGGTCCGAAAGTATGCCGGGAAGATTGCTGTCGGTGGCGTCGGCATTCAAATTCACACTCGGACGGAAGCCAGACTTGGCCTGAACCACGGACTCATCTAGTGCGCGCTGGGTGGCCCGCTGGGCCTGCAGCGAGGGGTTGGTCTGGTATGCTAGGGCAATCGCGTCAGCCAGGCTCTCAGCATGGACGGCACCGGTCAGCCCAAGGCCGCACATGGCAGCAGCTGACATCAAGCAGGCGCGCAAACGATTCGACATTCAAAACCCTCAGAAACCGGGCATGGCCGGGCAGACGGCGACGTTTGTTACACAGCTACGTTGCGCAGTTGTTTCGCCCTTGATGCGGTTTAGAACACAAATCCAGCCAGGGCTTCGAAACCCGCCATGATCGGCGGGCTCGAATCGAAATCGGTCCTGCGTGCAGCGCCATCGTCTCCGCGTACATAGATGACCGCCCGGCCCACCGGACCAGCACGCTCGACAACACCCAGACGGCCATTTGGCGCCAGGGCGTCAAGCCACGCCTGCGGCGCGCGATCGACTGCGCCCTCACAGACAATCAGATGGTAACAGCCGTTTGCGACCGTTTTGAGGTCGTCGCCATCGAGGCGATCAACGTGGAGACCCATGACTTCTAGCACCAAAGCGGCATAGGGGGCAGCGATGGCCAGGGCCTTTTCACCGGCCACGGGCCGAAGCGCCTGCAACAGTTTTCCTAGATCGCGCGGCCGCAATAGCCAGCGACCAGGGGCATATTCGACTTCTGCATCGGCATAGGCCAGGTGCGCCTTGTCTGCCGGGGTCACGGTTTCACGCAGGACAACCCGCAGCGCATCCTGCAACGGTAGATCGGTCACATCGGCCGTACGAATCTGGCTCTCGACCATGTTGAGACGGGCGAGGATGAGTTCAGACGCCATGACGGTCCTCAAAAGCACAGCCCCACGGGGCTCAAGGTTCGGCCTAGGCGCTTATAGGTCGGGCCTTAACTCCAATGCAATGCAGGCCCGTTAGCCATTGCTCGTTGACGGCGCGTCTGATAGCGATCCGTCCTCCCCGTGGGTAGACATGCCCCGGTGCGGCCTGGTGGCGGAGTGGTTACGTAGCGGACTGCAAATCCGTGCACCCGAGTTCGATTCTCGGCCAGGCCTCCAAACATCCGGCAGTGATTGAGCGCAATTCTGCTCGCAACGACGTCGAGAGATCGAGGCTCGGCGGCCCAATGCCATGGCCAGGCGTCGGGAATCTGACCCGTCTTGCGCAACGGATTGAGTTCGCCGCCGCCTCGTCGTCCACGCCGCATAACGCAGTAGTGCGACATTCAATATAATCGAGATACCGACATCTGTACGCGCCAGCCGAACCCCGCTTCTCGAGCCCTAGGCCACAGCAGCACTGCAGAACGTCTGGAAAGATGTATAAATACGGGTGGCGAAATCGGATGGCCGCAGTTGTTCACCCACCCAGATGGACCTCGAGGATAATGATCGCTGCTGAAGTCGGGTTCGACATCGCCGGACAGACCGAGAAGATGCTCGTCCAACTGTTTGTGCCGGAATTACGCGCTGCGCCACGGCCTAGGCTGGTCGCGGCACCAGGCCGAACGGCCGGCCGACTAGATCGCCAGCCTTGCGCAGTTCGGCCACCAGACTGAGCGGCACGGGAATACCGCTGACGGCGCGGACCTGTTCTAATTCGGCGGCCCGTTCGCCTGGATACCGCGCACCCTGCGCCGAGGAAGCCCGATAGGTGACAAGCCAGGTCGCCATGTGGGCGTCAAAAGCATCGCGGCCGATCATCCGGTCGGGATTAATCACCATCAAAAACCCACTGACATTGCCCGCGCTGCCGCTGGCCGCGTTGGCGGCCGCGCTGGCGGCTGTGACCGAGGCGCTGAGCGACCCCGCCAGCACCTGCACCATCATGGCCAGGCCAATGCCCTTGTGGCCCGCAATCGGCAGGGCCGCGCCATTCAGGGCTGTTAGCGCGTCGGTCGTGGGCTCGCCGTTCGATCCAATCGCCCAACCCTCGGGGATGGGCTGATTGTCACGCAGGGCCTGGGTGAAATTGCCGCGCGCCACCACGCTGGCAGCGATGTCAAACACCAGGGGTGGCTTGCCGGCAACCGGTGCGGCGAAGGCAATCGGATTGTTGCCGATCCCAGGACGGGTAGATCCCGGCAAGGCCATCAACGCCGGAGTTTCTTGGCACAACAGGGCCACCATCCCCTGTTCGGCGGCCTCCAGCACAAACTGACCCAGTGCAGCCAGATGGCCGCTGCGGCGCAGAATACAGGTCACAACCGAGGTCTCGCGCGCCAGGTTGACCGCCGCGCGCACCGCCTGCATGCCCATCGACTGGCCCAGACCGCCATCGCCATCGAAATACAGCACCCCGTCGCGGCGTTCGCTGGTCGGGTTGGGCTGGGCGTTCACCTCGCCGCTGCGCACCTTCTCCAGATAGATCAGTATGCGGGCGACGCCGTGCGTATCGATACCCCGCAGGCTGGTGCGCACCAGAACATCGGCGGTGGTCTGCGCATCCTCTGCACGCGCACCGGCGGCCACAAAGACCGAGGCCGTCCAGCGGCGCAGATCCTCAGCAGCGAACAAAGGCGTCGCATTGGCTTTGGCGGCGTCGATCGGCATGGTGTCATGTCCGCAAGTTGGCGTTCAGCGTCAGGGTTTCCTAGCAGCTCTTTGCAGCGATTGGGCCCCTCGCGGCCATAGTCCGCCGTGGACGTCGACGGTCCGATAGGCCGCTTGACATCGGGTGTATCGTAGACGCCTTGCGCGGTGCGGGGGCTCGTCGTATAGCCCCCTCCTTCGAGCGCTGTTCCGCGGTAGCTCAGTGGTAGAGCAGCCGGCTGTTAACCGGCTGGTCGTAGGTTCGAATCCTACCCGCGGAGCCAGCCCCCCCTTGTTTCCATTGGGGGATGTCTCGATAGCCGATCTTTCGGCCAATTCCTGCCCATGATCCTGCACATCCAAGCAGGTGCTGCGATCGCCATCGGCATCGGCGAGACCGCCTAGCAGGCCTACCGGCGTGGCGACGCCGTGGAAAAGCGCAGGCGACTCATGTCGGCGGGTAACAGCACCCGCTCTCGAACCCGGCAAGGGGGTGACTGCATAGCTCCATGTCGGCCACAGGAATGGGATGTCGTCCTAGGCTCGGTGGACTGGGCCACCGTCAATGTGGCCCTGAGTCTCAACATTCGCCCATCCGCCGGAATGGTTATTCATCCGCCGAAGCCAAGCGTTGTGGATACCGTCGGAAATTGGAGCTGGCCATGCCTTCTAGACTCACCGGACCACCGTTATGGGTCTAAGGTAGAGCCCTAACCGAGGGCGACCCCATGACGATCAATCGCGCTTTTGCCGCCAGCCTGCTCGCCACATCGCTCATGTGCACCGCCGCCCTGGCGGCACCAACCGGGTACAGACTCGTCGACCGCGTTGCCGGCCCCGACGGCGGCTGGGACTATGCCAGCGTCGATACGGTCAATAATCGCGTCCTGGTCACGCGCGGCACCTTTGTGATGTCGGTGGACCTAGCCACCGGCAAGGTGAACCCCAACTTTGCCGCCGCCGAGGGCGTCCATGCCGCCATGGCCGTCAACAAGGGTGCCCAGGTGCTGATCACCAACGGCCGTAGCAACAGCGTCGCAATTCTCGACGGCACGTCCGGCGTGGTCCTGGCGACGATCGCCACCGGCAAGAACCCAGACGCTGCCACCTTCGATACCTACACCGGCCTGGTACTGGTCATGAACCACAGCGGTGGCGATATCACCCTGATCGACCCGGTGGCCATGAAAGCGGTTGAAACCATAAATATCGGTGGCGAACTCGAAGCAGCGGCCGTCGACGGCGCAGGCAAGGCCTGGGTCAATGTCGAGGACAAGGGCGAGATCGTCGCAATCGACCTGAAAACCCGCACGGTGCTCGCCCACTACAAGCTCAAGGGCTGCGAAGGGCCTACCGGGATCGCCTTTGCCCCTGCTGATAAGGCCCTGATTACCACCTGCGACGGCGTAGCCCAGGTGATCGCCTCAGCCACGGGCAAACTGATCGCCAGCGTGAAGATCGGCGAGGGTGCCGACGGCGTCGCCTTCGATCCGGCTCAGAAGCTGGCCTTTGTCTCTTCCGGCCAGAGCGGCACCATGTCTGTTATCTCGATTAGTGGCGGCAAGGTGGCCCTGGTGGACACGGTCAGTACCCAGACCAGCGCGCGCACAATCGCGCTCGATCCGCGCACAGGGCACCTCTACATGCCCGCCGCTAAGATCGCGCCGCGCGTCCCGGGTACCAAGGGCAACCCGGGACGTATCCCGGGCAGTTTCGAACTGCTCGTCGCTGGTAAATAGGGACGGCAGGGTCGAGGGCGGGGCGGGGCACTAGGGCAATGCCGTCAAGGGTCTACCGAGGCCGGTTCGCCAACGCCGTGACCCCCTTGCTGGACCGTCTCGACCTCGCCGAACGAGAACTCGGTCCTAAAAACAACCTTGTGCGGGCGCGGTCGTCTACCCCGTCGCCGCTCCCAAGACGGCCAATTTCGCGAGCGCCAATCGGCCTTTTCAGGCCGGCGTTTGAATCCCATGCACCAGGCGGTGATCTAGGGTCTGGCCGGTTCCACGCCGGCCTTGGTCAGGGCCGCGCGCTGGTGGCGAAGGTGATAAAGGCCCGCGCGGTCTTTGGGTCGGCGGATGTGCTGGCGACGCCGCCGCCGAACAACAGGGGGCTCTGAATCGCCTCAGGCAGCGGGCCAACGATCTCGATCCGCGAATCCGGCATCATTTCTGTGACGTAGGTCACGCCCAGTTCGGCGGCACCGGTCCCGACGGCAGCGGCCGTCTGCGAACCGTTAGGCTCGAGTAAAGCCTTGGCCTGCACGGCATCGCAAATGCCTCGGGGGTGGAAATATCGGGCTTTGCCGCACCCTTCCACACCGAAACCCCAAGGATTATGCTGGCAATCGGAACCACAGGATCAGCTTTGGCCAAGCCCTCAGCCTGAAGGGTTTTCAGATCCTGCGCCGAGATAATGATCACGTCTGAAACCTCACCGGCGCGGATCTTTTTCATCATCACGCCCGTCGTTATGGATACAAAAATCAAATTAATTCAAATGTTAATGGTGAAATCCTCACAAAACACCTTGAGCGGCTCGACCATCGCACCCGAGTTGAATACGATCAGGTCGGCGGCATTGGCTTGCCCGGCGAGAGCCAGCATTAAGACGCTAGCAGCAAGGGCATGTTTCAACGAATTGAACTTTCTACGAGATACCAGCCGGTAAGGTGGGCCGTGCACCTAGTGCGCTGGCTTTAAGGCTGTCGATCTTGGCTAGGGCGCTCGCATCCATCGCGCGCGTGGTATCGTTGCTCAGTCATCAGGAGGAGAAGGCACAGATGTCAGACCTGTTCGATCCTCGCCGCAGGCTCTTGCTCGCCGGCGGCGGTGCCTTGTTCGCCTGCCCCGCCTGGGCGCAGGCCCCTGCCCGGCTGCATTTTTCAGTCTATCGCAATGGGATGAAGGTCGGTGACCACGACGTGACCTTCGACCGATCCGGCGGCGACCTTTCCGTCGCGATCAAGGTTGGCATGGCCCTGACGGTCGGCGGCATGCTGAATGTGCGCTACGCCCATGAGGCGCATGAGCGGTGGGTCGGCGGGCGGTTCAGTGCCCTGGAGACCCGCACAGACACGAACGGCAAGATCGAGCAGGTCAGTGCCCGCCGCACCCCCGGCGGAATCAGCGTTGATCGCAAGGGCGGAACGATCCTTTTGCCCGCCGACGCCCTGCCCCTGACCCACTGGAATTCGCAGGTTTTCGAGGGCCGAATGTTCAACCCGCAGAACGGAAAGCTGTTGAAGGTCACCGTATCTCAGGGGGACGCCCCACCGCCCGGCGGTACCCGCGCCGCTTCGAGCTGGATGCTGAGCGGCGAAAGCCAGGTGCAGGACTGGTACGATGCCGCCGGTGTCTGGACCGCCCTGCGCGGCCGACTGCCGGATCGATCGACAATGGAATATCGCCGGGTCTAGAGGGGTCTGCGCGGATGAAAACACCCCAGCCGCTCAAGCCCTCGCCCTTCACCCTGGCCTTCGTGGGGATGGTGATGTTGGCGCTGCTGATCACCCGAAAGATTTTCATGGCGTTCTAGCCGTCGAACGGGGCCGCCAGGGTTCGCGCCTACTATTTCTCCTGCGCTGCGGCGGCCGGATACCACAACTGGGTGTGGCAAGCCTCGCAGACGTCCTCAATCTGAAGTCCGCCCGCGAGCAGGGCGGGAACATCGCGCCGGTTCGCTGCCGCCAGCGCGGCAGCCCCGGTATCCTGTAGCCCCTTGGCGGCCTTTAGAAACGCGGGTCGCTTGCTGCGTTTGAGTGCGGCAATCTGATCCGCCAGTAGATAGCCCTTGCCGCCGACGGCGACCCCGCCGTCAGGCACGATCTTGCGGTCGGGCATCACCAGCAGATTGGCGACCTCGGTCATGGTGACGGCCCCACGCCGCACGTTGGCCCAGGCGGAATTGATCTCCTCGGGGCTCGCCTTGCGGGCCTGGGCTGGATCGGTGAGGATTTCGGGCAGGTTCCAGGTATCCGTCGCCGCCGGTGCGACCAGATTGAGCATCAGTTCCTGGTTGCTGACCGCCGCCAATGGCCCCGCTATCGCGGCCTTTGGCACCGCAGAGGGCACCGAGGGCCGCGCGCAGCCCGCGAGCGACAGGAGCAGCAGGCCCGTTGTGAACATTGCCTAAGGAGGTCTGGCCCGCATCGCCCTGCGCTCCATTCGCCGCCAGACGGCGACGCGATCAGCATGACAAGCTCGACCTTGACTTCATTGACGCTGCGCAAATTCAGGCGCTCGTCACGCGGCGACGCGACGCAAAAATGGCATCGATGCCGTCGGACTGGAGCAGTCGATAGTCACCCGGCGCGAGGTCAGCGGGCAGGTCCAGGGCCCCGATTCTATCCCGATGCAAGGCGGTGACATGGTTGCCAACCGCGGCGAACATGCGGCGCACCTGATGGTAACGGCCTTCGGTGACGGTGAGATAGGCGGTAAGGTCGTCAAGCGGCTCTAGGGTCGCGGGGGCCAGGGGTTTATCCTCCCCATCCAGCATCAGGGTTCCACGGGCGAAGGCCTCGCCCTCCGCGCCGCTGAGCGGCCGGTCCAGCGTCGCCAGGTATCGTTTGGGCATGTGGCTGCGCGGGCTGATCACCCGGTGCAGCAAGGCGCCGTCGTCGGTCAGCAGCAGGAGGCCCGAGGTTTCCTTGTCCAGCCGGCCAATGGTCGACAGGGCCGGATCGCGCCGGCGCCAGCGTTCGGGCAGCAGGTCATAGACCAGGGCACCGCTCTCCTTGTGCGAACAGGTCACGCCCAGCGGCTTATGTAGCATCAGTGCGAAACCGGGTGTTGGGTCTAACGGCTGGCCGCGCACAGTCATGCGCTGGGGCAATCCCGGATCGAGCGCGATCCTGTCCTCAGAATGGGTCAGGCGTTCGCCGTCCAGCATGATCCAGCCGGCGCGCACCATCTGCTCGATATCACGCCGCGAGCCATAGCCCATATTGGCCAGAAGGCGGTCGAGCCGCAGTGCCTTGCTCAACGCCGCGCCTCATAAACCTTGTAGAGCCCGGTCTGGCCCTTGAGCGTTACCGTAGCGAAGCGCGGTGCCAGCACGGCCTCGTAGGGTAGCTGCCGGTTAGCCACTAGCCAGCAAACCCCACCCTTTCGCAAGCTGGCGGAGGACTTGTCGATAAAGGCCGCGCCCAGGGCGTCATCCTTCTGGCCGGCAGCATGGAAGGGCGGATTCATGACGACGAAATCCAGTCCCTCCAGCCGGGCCGTCCGAACATCGGTCCACAGGATTTCGGCCCTCGGGTCGTCGATATTGCGCCTGGCCGCCTCCACGGCGCGGCGGTCGATGTCGATCATCACCAGACGCGTCACGGCGGGATGGGCCAAAATATCGCGTGCCAGCACACCGATGCCGCAGCCAAGGTCTGCCCCGGCGCCCTTCAGCGGTGGCAGAGTCGCCAGCAGCAGAGCCGTGCCGGGGTCGATGCGGTCCCAGCTGAACACCCCCGGCTGGGTCCAAAGCCCCCCTGCCTTTTGCGGTCCGCCTATGGCCATGGCTTCGTCGAGGCCGGTCAGAGCATCGGGGCGCTCCACCAAACAGATGCGATGGTGGGCCTTGGCGCTTTCCTGCACGGCGCAGCCAAATGCCTCAAGCTCGCTCTTGATGCGTCCACCGCCGGCCGTTTTCAACGCCAAAGCGGTCAGCACCCCCCCTGGTTTCAGGGATGCCAGACCTGCCGCCAGAGCATAGCGCCGCTCAAGTACACCTGACGGGGCCAGGAGGGTGAGTTCATCCAACGACGCGGGCATACAGGCCTCCAGGGCCTGCGCACCGGGACTCAGGGGCGAAACCTGGGTCCCGCTTCCAGGCACCAGCCTTAGCGGTGGCTGGCCATAGACAGCGGCCTTCATTCTGCGACTCCGATCGAGGTTTCGCGCGTCTGCCGCCGCCACAGCGCGGCATAGTCGCCGTTGGCGGCCAGCAGGGCGGCATGGTCGCCACGCTCGACAATCCGGCCGCGTTTGATCACCAGGATTTCATGGGCATCGGCGATGGTGGACAGTCGATGCGCCACCACCAGGGTGGTGCGGCCGGCCAGGGCGCGGCGCAGGGCGGTCTGGATGGCCGCTTCCGTCTTGCTATCGAGGGCACTGGTCGCCTCATCCAGCACCAGGACGCGGGGATTGGCCAAGAGGGCGCGGGCTACGCCCACCCGCTGGCGCTCGCCGCCAGAGAGCTTGAGGCCACGCTCTCCCACGCGGGTTTCCATGCCCTCGGGCAGGCCGGCAATGAAACGGCCCAACTCAGCAGCTTCGGCGGCAGCCATCACCTGCGCCTCATCGGCGTCGGGGTTTCCGAAGGCGATATTAGCCTGCAGACTATCGTTGAATAGGGCCACATCCTGCGGCACCAGCGCGACCGCCTTGCGTAGGTCCTTCAGGCTTAAGGAACGCAGGTCGACGCCGTCGAGTGTCACGGCACCAGACTGTGGATCGATTAACCGCAGTGCCAGCCTGATCAGCGTGGTTTTCCCTGCTCCCGATGCGCCAACGATGGCCGTGGTCTTGCCCGCCTTGGCCGCAAAGCTGACGTCGATCAGACCTTCGGAACGTGCCGTGTGACGATAGGAGACACTTTCAAACACCACCTCGCCCGCGGCCTCGGCCTGCACCGGCGGCAGGGTAACCGGATGCTCCGCTTCAACCAGGTCTGGGTGGGCCCGGCGTAGCTCCAGCATATTCTCCATGTCGATAAAGGCCTGGCGAGAACCACGATAGGCAAAACCAAGGAACTGTAGCGGCTGGTAAAGATTGACCATGATCAGGATCGAGGCGGTCACGTCGCCCGGCCCGATCTTTCCCGCCGCCGCCGCCGAACCTGCCAGCACCGCCATCCCACCCAGGCCAAGACTGAGGATTGCCGACTGGATGATGTTCATCAGGGTCATGGAATTGGCCGAGCGAACGCTGAGCACGCCATAGCGGCCCAGGGCCTGCTGATAGCAGGCAACGGTCCGGTCCTCCGCCCCAAAGGAGCGCACGGTCTCATAGTTCAGCAGGGCATCAACCACCTGGCCCGCCGCCTCATTGTCAGCCTCGTTCATGGCGCGGCGGAATTCTAGTCGCCAGACCGAAAGCTTGTAGGTCGCAAAGGCGTAGATCAGCACCGTGGCCACGGCGGTAAGCGCGAAGCGCCAGTCGTAGGCGTGGGTCA
>CANKEA010000023.1 GCA_947480815.1 Caulobacterales bacterium
ACAAGGATCTGATGCAGCTGGTTGGCGATGGCGTCTCCATGCTCGACACTATGAAGAACCTGCGAATCGGGCCCGACCAGGTTTTCGAAAAGTTCGGCGTGACGCCCGACCGCGTGGTCGATGTTCAGGCCCTGTGTGGCGACAGTGTCGACAATGTTCCGGGGGCCCCAGGCATCGGCATCAAGACTGCTGCCTTGCTGATCAACGAATATGGCAGCCTGGATTCGGTGCTCGAGCGCGCCGGCGAGGTGAAGCAGGAGAAGCGTCGCCAGACCCTGATCGATTTCGCCGACCAGATTCGACTAAGCCGAGCCCTGGTGCAGCTCGACTGCGATACGCCCCTGCCCGAACCGATCGACGACCTGCGCGTGCGCGATCCAGACAAGGCAACCCTGGCCGCGTTCTTCGCCGAGATGGAGTTCAACAGCCTGGCTCGCCGGGTAGGCGATGGCGTCGCCTCCACCGCCCAGCCCTCGCCGACCTTGCGGCCCCGGCCCAGCACGCCCAGCGTGCCGGTGATGCGCCCGGCGTTCGCGCCATCGGAAACCCAGGCGGTAGAGCCACAGACTGTGGACCATGCGGCCTATGTCTGCGTGCGCGATATCGACACCCTGAACGGCTGGATCGCACTCGCCCAGGCGCGGGGCCTGGTCGCCTTCGACACCGAGACCGACGCCCTGTCGTCGGCCAATGCGGGCCTGTGCGGCATATCCCTGGCCTTGGCACCGGGAGAGGCCTGCTACATTCCGGTGGGCCATAGCGAAAAGGACGGCCTGCAGCTGGAGGCCGCCGCCGACTTGACGCAGATTCCGCTGGCCGACGTGATCGCGGCACTAAAACCCCTGTTGCAAGACCCGGGCGTGCTCAAGGTGGCTCAGAACGCCAAGTACGACATCGCCGTCTTGAGCCGCTACGGCATCGAAGTTGCGCCCATCGACGACACCATGCTGATCTCCTACGTCCTGGAGGGCGGGCTGCACGGGCATGGCATGGACGAGCTTTCCAAGCTGCACCTGGGCCACGCGCCCATCCCGTTCAAACAGGTGGCGGGCAGCGGCAAGGGCGAGATCAGCTTCAAACATGTCGATCTGCAGCAGGCGACGGCCTACGCCGCCGAAGACGCTGATGTGACCTTGCGGCTTTATAAGGTGCTGCGCCCCCGCCTGGCACCCGCCGGCCTCCTGACGGTTTATGAGACGCTAGAGCGGCCGCTGCCGCCTGTGCTGGCCCAGATGGAGAATGCCGGGGTCAAGGTCGACACCGAGGTGCTGCGCCATCTCTCGCACGACTTTTCCATGCGCATGAGCGAGTACGAGGAACAGGCTCAAGCCATGGTCGGGCGGCCGTTCAATATGGGCAGTCCCAAACAGATCGGCGAGGTGCTGTTCGATCAGATGAACCTATCGGGCGGCAAGAAGACCGCCTCGGGCCAATGGGCCACCGACAGCGACGTTCTGGAAGCCCTGGCGGCTGAGGGCCATGAACTGCCGCAGGTGCTGCTCGACTGGCGCCAGCTATCAAAGCTCAAGGGCACCTATACCGACAATCTCATTGCCGCCATCGCCCCGCGCACTGGCCGGGTCCACACCGCCTATGCCCTGGCGGCGACCACCACCGGGCGGCTGTCGTCGTCCGATCCCAACCTGCAGAACATCCCGGTCCGCACCGAGGAAGGCCGCAAGATCCGCAAGGCCTTTATCGCCGAACCGGGCAACCTGTTGATCAGCGCCGACTACAGCCAGATCGAGCTGCGCCTGCTGGCGCACATCGGCGATATTCCCCAGTTGAAGGAAGCCTTCCGGCGCGGCGACGACATTCACGCCATGACGGCGAGCGAGATGTTTGAGGTGCCCATCGAGGGCATGCCCAGCGAGGTGCGCCGTCGGGCCAAGGCGATCAATTTCGGCATCGTCTATGGCATCAGCGCCTTTGGCCTCGCCAATCAGCTGGGCATCTCTCAGCAAGAGGCCGGGGCCTATATCAAGACTTATTTCGAGCGCTTTCCCGGCATCCGCGACTATATGGACGCCACCAAGGCCCTGGTGCGCGAGCAGGGCTATGTGACCAGCCTGTTCGGCCGCCGTATCGACATTCCCGCCATCCGCAGCGCCAGCGGCGCGCACCGCCAGTTCGCCGAGCGGGCGGCGATCAACGCCCCGATCCAGGGGGCCGCCGCCGACATCATCCGCCGCGCCATGATCCGCATGCCCGCGGCCCTAAAGGCGGCCGGATTGGCCACCAATATGCTGTTGCAGGTGCACGACGAACTGGTGTTCGAATGTCCAGCGGCGGAAGCGGACCGCGCCTGCGCCGTCATCAAGGCGGTGATGGAAAACGCCGCCGATCCAGCCGTGGCGCTGAGCGTGCCCCTGACCGTCGAGGCCCGCGCCGCGAAGAACTGGGACGAGGCACACTAGGTAAGTCCGCTGACCCCCCTGCGCTGGGGTTGGCGATGGATCAGGGTTTAGACGCTTTCGCTGTTCGGCCGCGCCAGACACGCACCGCAAGAGGCAAACAGGCCAGCAGGCCCAGTCCCGCCAGCGGCATCAGGATGTGAGGGTCTGCCAGTATCCGGGGCGTAAGGCGTTCGCCCTGGTCGAGCACGCGGTTCAGGCCCGCGCCAATCGAGGTGTAGATCAGGGTGCTGGGGATCATCCCAAGGCAGGTCGCCGCCGCGAACGCCCCCAGGGGCGCGCCAATCAGCCCGGCCCCGATGCTGATCAGGCCCAGCGGAAATATCGGCAGCAGGCGCAGGATCAGTACATGTTCGAAGATGCGGTCGCTGATCATCGCCTCGACAGCGGCAAGGCGCGGCCCGGCACGCCGCCGGATCAGGTCGCCAAAGGCTGAGCGGCAGGCCAGGAACAGCACCATCGATCCCGTCGTCGCCCCGGCCAGCACCGCCAGCGAACCGATCCACGGCCCAAACAGTATCCCGCCAGCCAGGGTCATGATCAGCGGGCCAGGCAGGCCGGTCGCCCCCACCACCACATAGGCCAGGACAAACCCGATCAGGCAGAGCGCCAGTTGATCGCGCACCAGGCCGAGCAAGTCACGCCGGTGGGCCTCAAGCTCGCCGAGATTCAGATGCCGCCATGCCCCCGTCCACACCACTGCAGCAATCAGGGCTGCGACCAAGATAAGCAGGCCCAGTCGCCGGATCAGATCGGCCGCGGTCACGATGAAAATCCTTACTGCGCAATAGCTTGAAGCGGTCACGGGCAATAGCAGAGCCCCCGCGCCGACGATAGGCGGCAGAGCGCCTAGGGCTCGATCCCCATATCAGCGAGCCGCTCGGCCGGCGCGCACAGCATGTTCTGGGCATACATGATGCGGAACCGATAGCCGGGGATGTAGGCGAAGCAGACCTTGGTGGCCCCCTGGCCGATCAGGAAATATTCCACCCAAAACAGGGGGCGGAACTTGGCGATACTGGCCATGCCGCTGCGAATGGCTTGGACCTCGGGGCCCTCGATATCCAGCTTGATAAAATCAATGCACGGCAGGTCCAACGCGTCGATGGCGATGATGCGCACCGTCTTGTCGTCGAGGAAATCCTGCGGTGTTTCGGCACCCTGGTCGGTAATCTGCACCATACCGTAGTCGGCCTCTACGGCGTAGTCGACGCGGGGCGCGCTGGCGCTGCCCGACCGGTCGGAGAGGCCCATGTTGTAGAGGAAGCAGTTGTCGATGTCATTTAGGGCCACGCTGCCGGCGGCGGCGTAATAGATCAGCTTCTGTGGCTCAAACCCGATCACCCGACCGCCCCGGCTCGCCACACGCTGGACCACCGGGATCGAGAAAAAGCCGATGTTCACCCCGCCGTCGATAATGACTGCGCCGTCCGGCAGCTTGTCGACCAGTTAGAAGATATTGGCCAGTTCATCCTCGATATGGGTCGCGCCCGTCTTGATGAGATATTCGGCCTGATAGAAACAGTGATGGTTGACCACGAACGGACCGTGGATCGAATCAATCACCATGAAATTGCGGACCTTGCTTATCGCCGGCCCCGTGCTGGGTTCTGCCGGGGGACATCCACTCGATCCTGAATGGAACCCCTGGTGGAGCCGAGGGGAGTCGAACCCCTGACCTCATCATTGCGAACGATGCGCTCTACCAACTGAGCTACGGCCCCCTCCCAGGCAGGGGAAGCGGGGCACATAAGAGGCGGCCCCGGTCAGTGTCAAGCCGGGGTCGGGCTGAGCCGGTTGCCAGGCTTGGCGCGTGGCGGCTAGAACGGGGGCTTAAGCGCTTCGCGCCGCCTGGAGGCTCAATGGCCAGCTTCGTCCTCTTCATTCTCTCCAACCTCATCGGGTTGATGGAGTTCGCGATCATTTGCAGCGCTGTTTTGAGCTGGCTGGTCGCCTTCGAGGTGATCAACACCCGTAATCGCTTCGTCTACCAGTTCGTGCGTTTCCTGGATTCGGTGACCTATCCGCTGCTGGCCCCGTTCCGCAAAATGATCCCGCCGCTGGGGGGTATGGATATCAGCCCGATCATTGCCCTGCTGGTGTTGCAGGGAATCAATCGCTACCTGCTACCCATGGCTTTTGCCCCGCTACAGTCTGTGGTCGGCTAGGCCGCCGTGCCGCTGGCGGTGCGGGTCACCCCGCGCGGCAGGCGTGATGCCATTGACGGCTGGGGCGAAGATAGCGCCGGGCGGGTCTTTCTGAAAGTGCGGGTGCGCGCCGCGCCATTAGATGGCGAGGCCAATGCCGCGGTTGAGGCCGTGCTGGCCAAGGCTGTGGGGGTGCCGCGATCTGCGGTGCGGGTGGCGCGCGGCCATACCGCGCGCCTCAAGGGCGTCGATATTGACGGGGTCGATCTGGCAGCCTTGACGGCGGCCCTTTTGCCCTAATGCGGATCGACAGATGGTTATCCTGCGTTTGCACTAGATCAAGGCGTCGGCCCGCTCAGACTGCCAGCCTGTGACCGTCTCGATAGAGGAACAGCCGATGGACAAGGACACCTCCGACCATATCCTGATCACAGCCAGCCGTGTGGACGGCACGCCCGTCTTTAACGACAAGGGCGAGAGGATCGGCCATGTGCACGACCTATCCATCGACAAGCAGACCGGTCAGGTGCGCTATGCACTGATGTCGTTTGGCGGATTTCTGGGGCTTGGTGCCCGCATCCATCCGATGCCGTGGAGCGTGCTGAACTATGACACTGCGCTGGAAGGCTATGTTGTGCCGATGAGCCGCGAGGCGCTGCAGAAGGCACCGTCCTATCCGGCGGATTCGCTGGAAGGCTTTGGCGCGGGCGACAAGGTCTATCGCGATGCGCTGTTTTCCTATTACGGGCAGTGGAGCGCCATGCCCTATTGGGGATTATAGAACGCTGCGGCTTTAGCTGGCCGGTAAACTGGGCTAAGGGAGCCGCCCGCTTCCTGAAGGCCCTGTCATGTCCGCCGCCGCGCCGGAACCCAATCCCCATCCCGGGATGACCTTCACTCAATTCGTGGTGCTGATGGCCGCCTTGATGGCGCTCAGCGCTATGGGCATCGACGCCATGCTACCGGCCCTGCCGGCGATTGCGACCGCCTACCACCTGCCCAATCCCAATGATCAGCAGCTCGTGGTGACAGTGTTCCTGCTCAGCTTCGGCGGCGCCCAGCTCTTCTGGGGCCCGCTGATGGACCGGTTTGGGCGAAAGCCCATCCTGCTTTGGGGTCTATGTTTTTACGCTGTTTTCAGCCTGGTGGCGTCTGTGTCGCCCAGTTTCGAGCTGTTACTTTTAGCGCGCGCGATGCAGGGCGTGGCCATCTCCACCACCCGTGTGGCACCGATCTCGATTGTGCGCGATTGCTACAGTGGCCGCCGAATGGCCCAGGTGATGAGCCTGGCCTTTCTGGTGTTCATGACCGTGCCGATCCTCGCGCCCACCCTAGGCCAGCTGGTGATCTTGGCCGCATCCTGGCGCTGGATCTTTGGGCTGCTCGCTGCGGCCTCTCTGACGGTGGCGGTTATCACTCTGATGAAACTGCCAGAGACGCTAAAGCCCCAGGCCGTGCGCGCGATTAACCTAACCGAGGTGATCGACGCTTTCCGCATCACGCTGAAAAGTCGTCTTGGTATGGGCTATACCCTGGCCTCCACCCTGGTGTTTGGGGCCCTGTTTGGCTTCATCAATGCCGCGCCGCAGGTGTTCGACCAAGCGTTCCACGCCACCCGGCTGTTCACGCTGTGCTTTGCCGCTATTGCCGGCTCAATCGCCATGTCGTCGCTGGTCAATGCGCGACTGGTCAATCGCCTGGGTATGCGGGTGATGTCGCACGCGGCGCTGATCGCCTTCATCGTTGTAGCCGCCGTCCACGCCGCTGTGGCCATCAGTGGCCACGAAACCCTGCTGAGTTTTGTCGTGCTGCAGGCGGCGATGATGTTCTGCTTTGGGATGCTGTCGGGGAATTTCGGGGCTATGGCCATGGAGCCGTTGGGCCACGTTGCGGGCGCGGCGGCCTCAGCTCAAGGGTTCATCAGCATGGTGGGGGGCTCGATCATCGGGTTCGGGATCGGCCAGCAGTTCAATGGCAATGTCACCCCGCTCACCATCGGCTATTTGGTCTGTGGCCTGACCAGCTTGGGCGCCGTGTTTTTTGCGGAGAAGGGCCGGCTGTTTGGCGCCGGCGCGCCCGGGGCCTCCGTGGGGCCGGCTGTTCACTGAGTTTTCGTCGGCCACCGCCGCCGGGGCCTCATAGCCCCCGCACCCTAGAGATCACGCCATTGAAGACCCGGACCCAGAGCGGAATTTGGCCGCGGTAGCGTGAGGCCAGAATAACCCGCTCTTGCCGCGCGCTGTCGCGGCTGATCTGGGCGCTGTGGTGGCCCAACGAGCCGATGGTTTCGTCGCGAAGCCATAGCGGCGGGCCCAGATGCCGGAAAAGCCGGATATAGAACTCGATGTCCACCAGGCTGTTGTACGCTAGATCGAACCGCGTCACCTGGTCGAGCGGAAATAGCACCGCCGCCATTGAGTTCCGTAGATGGTTGGAGTGTCGCGTGTGACCGCCTACATTAGCGACATGATGAACACTGACGCCTCCTCCGCTCTCTCCGCCACCGAACCGAAGGCCCAGGCGAAGATTCCCGTGACGGTCCTGACCGGCTTCCTTGGAGCCGGGAAGACCACGCTTCTCAACCGCATCCTCACAGAGGATCACGGCCACCGCTATGCGGTGATCGTCAACGAGTTTGGCGAAATCGGCATC
Source organism: Caulobacterales bacterium (assembly GCA_947480815.1). GTDB lineage: Bacteria > Pseudomonadota > Alphaproteobacteria > Caulobacterales > Caulobacteraceae > Caulobacter. Next base: position 7,214 of record CANKEA010000023.1, read on the forward strand.
GACAACGATCTTGTGGTCGGGGCCGACGAGGAAGTGTTCGAAATGAACAACGGCTGCATCTGCTGCACCGTGCGCGGCGACCTGATTCGGGTGCTGTCGGGGCTGATGAAGCGGCAGCAGAACGCCAAGGGCGGCTTTGACGCCATCATTATCGAGACCACGGGGCTCGCCGACCCCATGCCAGTGGCCCAGACCTTCTTCGTCGATGACGAGGTAGCCCGGCGCACCCGGCTAGACAGCGTCACCGCCCTGGTCGACGCCAAATATCTTCCAGCCCGGCTGGCCGACACCAAAGAGGCCGCTGAGCAGATCGCCTTCGCGGACCAGATCATCCTAAATAAGACCGATCTGGTAACGCCGGCCGAGCTGGCCCAGGTCGAGGCGGCAGTGCGCAAGATCAATCCCTTGGCACCGATCCATCATGCCCAGCGCGCCAATGTGCCGCTGTCGGCCGTGCTCGGCCGACGCGGCTTTGACTTGGAGCACATTCTCAATATCGAGCCGGAATTCCTAAACCCGCCGCACGGCGAGGCCGGCCACGTTCACGATGACAGCTGTGGCCATGATCATCATGACCATGGGCACGACCATGCGGGCCACGATCATCATGACCACGCGCCGCTGGCGCCGATCCACGACCCAGGCATCCGCGGCGTTTCCCTGACCCTGGAAAAGCCCGTGGACGGCCGGCTTTTTACCCAGTGGCTCGATCGCACCATCCAGACGCTGAACGAAAACCTGCTTCGCGCGAAAGGAATCATCGATGTCGCCGGTGAGGACCGCCGTCTGGTGTTCCAGGCTGTGCACACCATTCTGGAAGGCGACCTGCAACAGCCCTGGCGCGATGGCGAGCGGCGTTACAGCCGCATGGTCTTCATCGGTCGTAATCTCGATGAAGCAGACCTGCAGGCGGGTCTGGCGGCCTGCGTGGCGTAATTCCCCCGTCATCCCGGACAAGCGCGCAGCGCGCCGATCCGGGACCTAGGGGCCAGCGCACGTTTGGGTCCCGGCGCTACGCTTCGCTGCGGCCGGGATGACGGTGCGGGCCGACGTCTAGACAAGAAAAAAGGGCCGACGCTTGCGCGCCGGCCCTTAACTGTTTCCCGCAATTCTAATGTTGCTTAGGAGATGTCTTCGTTGATCAGGCCGACTTGATAGAAGCCGGCTGTCTGGAATGTATTGATCACGGTCATGAACCGGTCATAGGGCACATCGGCGTCGGCGCGGATCATCACGCGTTCCTTCGACGGATCGATCACAGCAGGATCGTTATCCTTCAGGGCCTGCGAGATGTCGGCGATGAGCTTCGGCATAGTCGTCACTTTTTCGGCGATATAGAGATTGCCGTCGTTCTTGATCGACACGAACACCGGCTTCTTCGGCTTCACGTTCGGGGGCGGCGGTGTCGCCGGCGGCAGATCAACCTTGATGGACACGGTGGCCATCGGAATGGCGACCATGAAAATGATCAGGAGCACGAGAAGAACGTCAACGAAAGGCGTTACGTTGATATCGGCGTTCTGGCCTAGCGAGTACTTGGACCCGCCCGAACCGGCCAACTTTGCAGCCATAAATTTCTCCCAAGCGGCCCGCAGATGGCGGGCTTAAGTTTGTTCGAAAGGACAAATGATGCAAATGCCGCGGCTTGTAAAGCCCGCTAGCGACGGTTCGCCTGTCAGGATAGGAGCAGAGGATGACAGCCGCTCAAACCGCCCCCGCCGTGACCTTCCAGTTCGAGGCCTATGTAACAGCTGTCCGGTTTGAAGACTCCGGAACCGCAATCTTTGCTCTTGGCGATGGCACGGTGCAAATGGCGACCCATACGGGCCTTGCGATCGCGGAGGCGCACGATGGAGCGGTGCTGTGCGCGGCGGTTCATCCTTCTGGCAAGGGCCTTATCACGGGCGGCGACGATGGTGCGGTGGTCTGGAGCCGGCTCGACGGAAAAGATCTGATCGGCAGCCGTCTGGCCCAGCGCCAGGGCCGATGGATCGAGGCGATCGATGCGAGCGCAGAGTCCGGCCTCATCGCCTTCGCCGCAGGGCGCGAGGCTGGGGTGCTTGATGCCAATGATTCGGCCTTCAGTCGGAGCTTCGTGCATGACAAGACCGTCGCGGGCCTAGCCTTTGATCCGAAGGGACGGCGGCTGGCCGCGGCCTCTTATGGCGGGGTGATGCTGTGGTGGGCCAAGATCGCCGACCAGAAACCGCAGCAACTCAAATGGCCCGGCGGCCACAGCCTGGTGGCCTGGAGCCCGGACGGCAAGTTCCTGATCTCTTCACTGCAGGAAAACCAACTCCACGGCTGGCGGGTCGCCGATTCCAAGGACATGCGCATGGGCGGCTATCCGGCCAAGGTAAAAGCCATGACCTTTACCGATGGTGGCTCCATGTTGGCGACGTCTGGCGCGGCGGGGGCGGTGATCTGGCCGTTCGCTGGGCCCGCTGGGCCTATGGGCAAGGAGGCCGCCGAGATCGGCCCCTCGGCTGCCGGAGCCAAGACCAGTTGCGTCGCCGCCAGTCCGCGCAAGCCGATCGTCGCGGCGGGATTTGACGACGGAACCCTGTGGGTGGCCAACCTGCGTACCGGCAAGCTGGAAAAGCTTAAAACCGAGACGGGGGCGCCGATCTGCGCCCTGGCGGTGTCAGCCGACGGCCTCCAGCTGGCCTTTGGCGATGAGGCCGGGGGCGGCGGGCTGATGATGCTGGCCGGATTCTAGCGACGCCGCTAAGGTTGCCCTGATGCAGGATAACTTCGACACCCAGGCTCCAGACCGAGAAGGTCCGACCGCCGAGCCGTGCTTGCGGCGTTCGAGGCTGTCGCGCTGATGGTGCCCCGTCCGTCAAAGTCGCGGCGCAAGCGGCCTCTGCTCGTCAAGGTGCTTACGCTGCTGCTGATCGTTGGTCTTTGTCTGCCTGTGGCGGCTGTGCTGGTCTATCGGATGGCACCTGTACCGATCACTCCGTTGATGATCAAACGCATGATCCAGGGCCATGGCCTAGACCATCGCTGGACCTCGCTGGACAATATCTCTCCCAATCTTGTGCGCGCCGTGGTCGCGGCGGAGGACGCCCGTTTCTGCGAGCACCACGGGTTTGATTTCGAGGCCATGGAGAAGGCTTTTCGGGCTAATCAACGCGGCGGCAAGATCCGTGGGGGCTCCACCATTAGTCAGCAGACCGCCAAGAACGTCTTCCTGTGGGATGGGCGCTCCTATCTGCGCAAAGGCCTGGAATCCTATTTCACCGTCCTGATCGAGGTGGGCTGGGGCAAGCACCGCATTATGGAGGTCTACCTGAACTCCATCGAATGGGGGCCTGGCATCTATGGTGCAGAGGCGGCCTCTCGAAGGATCTTCCACGAAAGCGCACGCGCGCTTAGCCCAGCGCAGGCGGCCCGGCTGGCGGCGATCCTGCCCTCACCGCTGAAGTGGAAGGCAGCGCGTCCCGGTCCCTATGTTGCCCGGCGTTCGGCACGCATTGGCAAGGCCTCGGGCACGGTGCGCCGTGACGGGTTGGACGGCTGCGTATGACCCTCGAAGAGGTGCTGACCCTCGCCGCCACGGCGGAGGATCGGTTTGAGGGCCATTCGCCCGATGATGGCTGGAAACGCATCTTTGGTGGGCTGGTCGTGGCCCAGGCGCTGATGGCGGCCTATGGCACGGTAGAGGGGCGCAACTGCCACTCCCTGCACAGCTACTTCCTGCGCGCTGGCGATACGGCCGAGCCTATAATCTATGAGGTCGAACGTACCCGTGACGGCGGTGCT
>CANKEA010000024.1 GCA_947480815.1 Caulobacterales bacterium
CGGTCACCGCCAAGCGTGGTGCCGTGGGGACGACCTCGGCCAAGCGGCCCAGCATGCGGTATTCGGGGCGAAAATCATGTCCCCATTGGCTGACGCAATGGGCTTCGTCGATCGCGACGAGCGCGATGGGCAGGGACGAGAGTCGCTCCAACATGGCACCCTGCATCATGCCCTCAGGGCTCACATAGAGCAGATCAAGTTCGCCAGCGTTGATGAGACGCCAGGTCTCCTCACGCTCATAGGGCTCGATGGCACTGTCGAGCCGCGCGGCCGCCACGCCAGCCTGGCGCAGGGCCTCTACCTGGTCGGTCATCAAGGCGATCAGGGGGGAAACGACAATCCCCAGCCCGCTGCGAAGCAGGCTGGGGATCTGGTAGCAAAGACTTTTTCCACCGCCCGTCGGCAAGACGGCTAAGGCGTTGCGCCCCGCCAGGATTTCACAAATGACCGGCCTTTGCAGGCCGCGGAAATCCTTATGTCCGAAGGTGGTGGCGAGGACCGCCCGCGCGTCGTCTAGGGTCGGCGCAGGCGTATCCGTCACGTTTTATTTCGCGAGGGCGTCCTTCAGGGCCTTGGCGGCCTGGAAAGAAAGCTTCTTGGAAGCGGCGATTTGGATCGTCGCGCCGGTCGAGGGGTTACGGCCAGTACGGGCTGGCTTGGCCTGAACCTTGAACTTGCCAAAGCCCGGCAGGGAGACTTCCTCGCCCTTCTTGGCTGCTGCCGTGATCGCCGCAAAAACGGCGTCGACCAGGGCCTTGGCTTGGGTCTTGGTAATTTTGGAGTCTTGATCGGCGACAACGCCGGCCAGGTCAGTGGTGTTCATCGAGGGTTCTCCCTAAGAAAAAAGAATCGCCCACTAACCCTGCCCAGCGAAACGCCCCGTGTCACGGGCCTTTCGCACTAAAAAGGCTCATCAGGCCTGTGATTCCGCGATTTGGCTGGAGATTCTTTGGTCACTTCGGCGCCGCAGCGGAGAATCCGCCCGCCGTAGCTGATAAATATCCAGGCCCAGACTAGGATAAAGGGCGGTCAGCCCAAGCCAGACGGTGAGCACCCCGCCATATCGGATGGCGTCCAAAGCACGCCGTTTGGGCAGGATCACAGTCTGCGGCGCATAGACGAAATTGGTCACGGCGGGATCTCCATTGGATGGCCCGATGGTCTTGCCCGGCCGCTACGTCAATTTTGGACGTCGACCATCAGGGCATTCGACGGCGCGGCGGATTTTGTGGCGATCTCGGCTTTGATTGGGACGCGGGCCGTTGATCCGCCTTTGCGCATCGGTGGCGGTCCACTATCGTCGCGAAAACCTTTTGGGGCGAAACATTATGGACTATGTCGCGCCGGTCGCCGACATTCGTTTTGTGCTCAAGTCCATGGCGGGTCTGGGTGACCTGATCACAGACGGTTTAGCCGGCGAGCTGGATGAAAACCTGCTGAGCGCCCTGCTGGAAGAAGCCGGCAAGGCGGCGCAGGGCCTGCTGGCCCCGCTGAACATTCCAGGTGACCGCGCGGGCGCGAAACTGACCGAGCTTGGCGTGACCGCAGCGCCGGGCTTCACCGCCGCTTACGAGGCCTGGTGCCAAGGCGGTTGGAGCGGGGTCGACGCCAGCCCAGAACACGGCGGCATGGGCCTTCCCACGAGCGTCGGGGCGGCGATCATGGAAATGTGGAATGCAGCCAACATGGCCTTTTCGCTCTGCCCGGTTCTGACCCAGGGCGCGGCCGAGGCCATCGCGGCCCATGGCAGCGAGGACCTCAAAAACCTCTACCTGCCTCGGCTGATCCGTGGCGAATGGACCGCTGCAATGGCTCTGACGGAGCCATCAGCAGGCTCCGACCTTTCGCAGATGCGCACTCGCGCCGAACCGGTCGGCGACGGCACCTACCGCCTCCTCGGCAACAAGATTTACATCACCTATGGCGACCACGATATGTCGCCAAATATCGTTCACCTCGTGTTGGCCCGACTTTCTGATGCCCCAGCGGGCACGCGCGGTATTTCACTGTTCCTGGTGCCGAAGTTTATCCCTGCTGCCAACGGAAACCTCGGCCAGCGCAATGACTTCCGCTGCACCGGGCTCGAACACAAGCTGGGGATCCACGCCAGCCCGACCTGCTCGATATCCTATGGCGACAGCAAAGGCGCGATCGGCTGGCTGATCGGGCGCGAGAACGAGGGCCTCGCCTGCATGTTCACCATGATGAACCGGGCCCGTCTCGCCACGGGTCTGCAAGGCGTAGGCGTGGGCGAACATGCCACTCAGCGGGCCTATGCCTATGCTCGCGACCGGCGGCAGGGCCGCGCAGGCGACGACGCCATGGCCCCAATAATCCAGCATCCGGATGTTCAGCGGATGCTGCTAGACATGCGCAGCGCGGTTTTTGCCGCTCGTGCCATCGCCTTTAGCTGCGGCGTCGCCATCGATCGTGCCAAGCGCGAGACGGATCCAGCACGGCGCGCGGCTGCCGCGGCGCGAGAAGCCCTGCTGACTCCCATGGCCAAGGCGTTCGGCGCGGATGTCGGCGTAGAGACCGCCTCGCTCGGTGTGCAGGTGCATGGCGGTATGGGCTATGTCGAGGAGACCGGTGCCGCCCAGCATCTGCGCGATGCCCGGATCGTGCCGATCTACGAGGGCACCAATGGCATTCAGGCCATCGACCTGGTGATGCGCAAGGTGGTCAAGGATGGCGGGGTTGCGGCAATGGCGCTGATCGCAGAGATCAGCGAAATCTCATCGGCGGCCGAGGCACCGGCGCTGACAAAGGCTATCGAAGCTCTGACCACTACGACAGCTTGGCTGCTGCAAGCGTCCGAACCGGAACGGCTGGCGGCGGCCTATCCCTATCTAACGCTGTTTTCGGTGACCTTTGGCGGCGGGCTGCTGATCAAAGGGGCTCTGGCGGCAGAAGCCGGCGCGAAGGACGCTCCGGCAGACATCGGGGTGCTTGCCAATCACTTCGCGGCGCATCGGCTTAGCCACGCCAGCGCCCTGGCCGATCAGGCCATGCACGGTGCCAGGGTGCTGGCCGATCCAAAAGCCATGGCCGCCTATTCCTAATGAGGGGCAGACGCAGCCTAAGCTGGGCTGGAAACCGCCGCAGCGGGCTTGTCCGCATGGTCCCTTACCGGCGTGTTTTCCGGCTTGGCTGGAGCGGAGGCGGGTTCCACCGGCGCAGTCACCGGACCGCCGACGCCACCAGCCACCAGGACAGGTGCCGGTATAGACAGAGCAAGTGCGGCCTGCAGAGCAGACGTGACGGGCGAGACCGGGGCACCATCCGCCGGCACATTGGCCGCGAATTCAACGTCAGACGTCAAGGCGTCAGGCTGACCGGCGTGACCGCCGAAGCGGTAGAAGACATGCATCCCGACCTGGGCGACGCGCAGCAGGCGCGAACCCCACATCGGCGCGACATCAAGGGTGTGGAAGTGGGTCGCAGCACCAACTTCCGTCATCACAAAGCCATCGAGTGCGCGGGAAGCCACCGTCTGGGCTCGGCGCCAAGCCCTCGGCTCGCGCTCGCGCTCGCGCAGGGTTGAGCCGTCGCAGGCGAAGCTGAACTGGCAGCCATGCAGGGTGGCGCGCTGAAAAACCACGCCGCAGATGGTCTTTGGAAATGCCCTGTTGCGCGCGCGGTTCAACACGACCTGGGCTACGGCAGCCTGGCCACTGGGGATCTCGCCGCGGGCTTCATAATATACGGCCTGGGTAAGGCAATCGAGTTCGCGCGAACCTTCGAGGGCGCCGGGGAAATGGAACGGGGCTGCAGAGGGACTGTAGGCACCACCAATGCTGGCTCGCAGCAGCACGCCGCCGCCCTCAGCATACAGACGCCGTTGCAGCCGCGTATTCAGCGCTTCGAGTTGGCGATTTTGATTCATCAATTCTGGGGCGGCCACAGCATCCGGATCGAGCCGGCGGGCAACGGCGATACTACTGGTGTCAGCGGTCGCCCTGGTCAGGGCAAGTTCGGAAAACCCATCAGCAGCGGCATCAGCGAGGCGAGAATAGCGGGCATGTTGCTCGACGGCCTTGGCCATTCCGCCCAACATATAGGCTCCGCCAAGAGCGGCTCCGGTGGCTATGCCCAGGGCAATAGCGATACTGATCCCGCGCGCATTCGCACGCGTCGTGAGGGGGAATAACAAACTTATCGTGTCCTATGCGGCGAGGGCGATACGCCCCCCGACATCGGCGCTTTCGAGACCGGCTTAGAAACGCAACGGCCAGTCACCAAAACGAAGATTCGACCTGTTCATGCAGGTCGAAGATATTACCTATGTATCTGTTTGTGGCACTCCTGAGCCTGATTCGCAAGCATTTGCTGCGATGCAGCATGAAATCTGTGGAAGAATGATGGGCGTGTGTGGCGGGAAACAACGACTTGGGTCCAGCACAAGACGTCGGCCAACCTCACGCGTAACTGCGGATCACGAACCAGAATAGGCCAAGGCCCACCAGGAACGAGGCCGCGAAGTCCGTCACCAGGCGGCGAGGCAGTCGCATGCCCAGCTTCACCAGCAGGGCCACGAGGCCAAGTACCGTCAGCACCAGGGTAAGCTGACCGATTTCTACCCCGAGATTGAAGCCGACCAGCAATTCGGCCAGCCGCTCCCTCGGCAGCTTCATTTCAAGCAGGCCGGCGGCAAATCCAAAGCCATGGATCAGCCCAAACACCAGGGTCACGACCAGCCGCAGCCGCGCGGCATCGCGCAAGTGTCCAGACACCATCAGATAATTGGCCGAGAACAGACCGCCGCCGACCAGCAGCAGCACGGGCAATCCGCCGAGGCCCAAGAGCTTGCCCAAACCCATGAGCAAAAGCAGACCGCCTGTCGCGAGGGCGACCGTGGCGGTCTTTCCCGAATTCATCGACAAACTCTCCGCCCCGACCAGGGCGATCGTCAGTCCAACCAGGGCGTCGATATATTCCGCGTGCGGCCGCAGAATTCCGGTCACGGCAAGGGCCAACGTCAGGCTGTGCCCCAGGGTGAAGCCGGTGATCACAAAGGTTAGGTCACGCAACCGCCGCGACAGGAGCACGAGGCCCAGGAGGAAGGACTGGTGATCCACCCCGGTGAAGATGTGCATGATGCCCATCTGGATGTATTTGAAAAAACTAGCGTTCTTAAGTGCGTTGGCAGACTCTTCGCCTCCGACCTGCAGGCTTGTTTCGTCCTTGGTGAACAGCTGTTCGACAAACTCGTCGCCGGTCTGAATCTGCACCATGTTGGTATGGGTCGAAACCAGCTCGAAGAAAGCGGTGTCGGTCAGAACGATCTTCTTGGCGCTCGGGCAGTTCCAGGCGAAGTCGTAGCGGCTGACATTGCCCACCGCCAAGGCGGGCCGTACTGGACGGGCCAAGGGACACACTTTTCCCTCGGCGGTGACCGACAAATGCTTCGTCAGGTAGGCCGCGACAGTCTGTACCGTGAAGGTTTGGTCTTTGGGCACCAATCGTTGAGCTTCAAGGTCGGGCACGGTGAAAGACATAGTCACCGCCGGTCCCTGAACCTGCCAGCTGGAATGAGTCTCGCTGCGCGTATGCGCCAAGCTTGGCTCGGCCACAGACAGTGTGGCAGCCAGGGCGAGCAGGCAAAGCCAGAGGCCCCTCATTGGAAGGCCTTGGCGACAAGAATGTCGGCGCGATCTCGCAGGAACTTATTCTCATTAGCCTGCATGCGCTTCTGCAGGTCCTGCTTGTAGTCCGTCAGCACCTGTAGCCGCGCATCCTCGAAGCGGGTTGCGACAGGTGGCGTGTTTTCGGTCACAAACACCACATGCGGCCCGTCTGGCTGAACAATGGCATCGGTAACCTGGCCTTTTTTGAGCGCCACGGCCTTGCTGTAGAGCGCATTGCCAAGGTGAATCTGCGCGGCGAAATACAGCTCCCCGCCGATCACGCGCCCTGTGTCGCGCAGGTTGTATTTTGCCGCCACGATGGTTGGGTCAGCACCGGCTTTGATCGCAGCGGCCGCCGCCTGGGCGTTCTGCAGGGCGGTGGCGGGGTCTGATCCGCCCGGAGCCACGAAGTCTTTCACACCCAAAACACCGAGCGTGGAATAGTTGAGCCGGTTCTTTTCATAGTATACCCTCAGCTCATCTTCGGTCGGGAGTTTGGTCACCGCATCGACGGAAACCAGGGTCTCAACCGCATTGACGAGGGCATTGCGGACATCCGGATCAACGCTCGGCTCATCGGTTTCTATGCCGCGCTGCACGAACAGTTCCTCTGTCACCATCTCGTTGAGCACCTTCTTGCGCTCTGCCGCATCGGCCTGCGCCAGCGGCTTGCCCGTTTCAGACTCGAGTTGCGCCACATAGTCGGCCATGAGGACCGGCCGGCCATTGACCATGGCAACGGCCTCAGGCGGCACGGTCCGCACGCGCGTGCCCTTTGCCGTCAGCAGGCCGAACCCGGCAAGCACCAGGCCGAAGATCGCACCAATCGCGCCGATCCACAGGGTTCGCGTCGGGTTCGTCGACCATTCGAACATATACTTGGCCATCTTGCGCCCGTGATCGAGCGGAGTGGCCGTTTCGGAAAGTTTGGATTTGGGCTGTGGCTTGGCCATGCTGAGTTTCCGTCTCCGATCAATCCGCCGGCGGCGGGACTGGGGCTTTGGAATGGACATAGGCAGCGACCGCGCGAATTTTCGCGGGGCTGATCTTGTCCTTGAACATCGGGCAAACGCCCATGCGGCCTTGCTCGATACTGCGGGCGATAGCTTCGCGCGATCCGTCACCGTAGAGCCAGATCTTGTCGGAGAGCATCGGTGCCCCGATGTAGTTGTCGCCACCCATATCATTGCCGTGGCAGTCGAAGCATTGGCCCTTGCGGTCGAACAGGTCGATGCCGCGCTTGACCGCCGCCATGTCGGGCGAACGGCCCTGGGCCAGCTCGATATAGGAGACGATGTCCGAAATCTCCGTCGTGGTCAGCGGTGCTAGATCATAACGGGCGTAGGGCTTCTGGCGTCCGAACGCCGGCATATCGGCCAGGTTCTTGGTGCGGTGATTGGCAGACCGGATGCCGTAAAGGGCAATCTGTTCAATCTCCGACAAACGGCCTTCGCCGTAAAGCCAATCGCGGTCGGTGAGCTTGGGTACGCCACTTGTCTGACTGCCCTGAAGATCGCGTCCGTGACAGCTGGCACAGTTTTGATTGAACACAGAGTGGCCCTCGGCCACGGCGAAGCGATACAGGGCGGGATTGCTGGGAAGACTGTCGGGCAGCAGGCGCAGCATGGCCGCATTCGTGCTGCTCCAGTAGGAGAAGTAGCCGACCAAAGACAGTACGACGGCCGAGATTCCGGCGGCGATCAACTTCCAACGACGCGATTTCCCCGGAAGCAACTGCATGGCCGGACGATTCCCGTTTGCCCATATTTACGCGGCAAGCCGAATTATCCCTCATTCCTCGCTGAAATTGCATAACAGAACAGCGAAACTAGGCGCTCCTAACCGCCGCCAAGGTCGATTCCCTCGGGCGCGACCGCATAGACACGGGCGCAATATTCGCAGGTTACGCGGATCTTGCCGTCAGCCTCGACCATATCCGCCCGCTCCTCGGCTGGGAATTGGACCAAGATTCCTTTGATCCGGTCGACGGAACAGCGACAGAACGCCGACAGCGGCTTGGCACCGAACACACGTGCGCCGTCTTCATGGAAAAGACGGAACAGCAGTTGCTCCCCGCTCAGCAGCGGATCGATCAGCTCATCCTCGCCGATCGTCTCGAAATAAGCCTGCGCCCGAGTCCAGGCTTCCTCGGTATCGCCACGTGCATCGTCGGACGCCACCGCCTGGATTAACATACCGCCAGCGCGCCAACGGGCACCCTCGCCGCGATCAGCCTGGCCTACGGCCAAACGCACCCGGGTTGGAGTCTGTTCCGACTGGGCGAAATAGCGCTCGGCGCAGAGTGCGAAAGTTTCTCCCTCGATCGGAGTCACGCCCTGGTGCCGCTCGGTATCAGGCCCCTGGTCGAGGGTCATGATAAAGACCCCCTGACCCAGCAAGGTCTTGGCACCCGGTCGTGCAAAGCCATGGCTGACGGTCGCGACGCGGTCGGCGTCGTAGCGACAATAGCCACGCAGGCCGCCGTTGCTGTCGTAATCGGCCACAACATAGGCAACCGGCCCGTCGCCTTGGGCCTGGACGATCAGCCGCCCTTCGAATTTCAGGTTGGAACCGACCAGAGCCGCCAGGGTGCAGGCCTCGCCCAACAGGTTAGCCACGGCTTCGGGGTAGTCGTGGCGGGTCAAGACCTCATCAACAGCCGCACCCAGTCGCGCCAGACGCCCACGCACAGGGGCCCCCTCGATCGCGAAGGGCAGGATCAGGTCATCGGCGGCGGCGATCGTGTTCAGGTCAGGACTCATTCAGCGCCTATGGGAAGCAACCCCGAAATCGAAACCTGGGGAAGCGGCGTCAGCCAATGGCGCCGAAGCACCAGGCCAACACCGACTTCTGGGCATGGATACGGTTCTCGGCCTCATCCCAGATCAGCGACCGCGGGCCATCGATGACCGCATCCGTCACCTCCTCGCCACGGTGAGCCGGCAGACAGTGCAGGAACACGGCGTCTTTGGCTGCATGGTCCATCAGGGCGTCGTCGACCTGGAAATTCGCCAGGGCCGCCATGCGCTCATCCTTATCCTTGTCGCCCATGGAAACCCAGGTGTCGGTCACCACCACGTCTGCGCCACGCACAGCCGCACGCGGGTCGTCACCCAGCGAAACCTTGCCACCGTGTTCGAGTGCACGGGACAGGTCGGCCACGCCGGGGCCGTAGCTCGGTGGGCAGGCAATGTTCAGTTTAAACTCCAACAGCAGCGCGGCATGGATGAAACTGGCGCAGACGTTATTGCCGTCGCCGATCCAGGCAATGGTCTTACCGGCAACAGGCCCGCGATGTTCCTCGATGGTCAGCAGGTCGGCCATGATCTGGCAGGGATGGCTCGCGTCGGTCAGGCCGTTGATCACCGGCACAGTCGCAGCGGCGGCGAACCGCTCCACATCCGCGTGCCGGTTTGCACGGATCATCACCGCGTCGACCATGCGTGACAGCACCATCGCGGTGTCTTCGACCGGCTCACCGCGACCCAACTGCATGTCGGCTGCCGTGGCGATAACGCTTGCGCCGCCAAGCTGGCGGATGGCAGCGTCGAACGAAAACCGCGTGCGGGTGGAGTTCTTCTCGAACACCATGGCCAGGCTGCGGTCACGCGCCGGCGCGTCGGCATCGACCTTGGCCTTGGACCAGCCCTTGCGGGCAGATTTGCGCCTAGCTGCGTCGTCAAGCATCAGGCGCAGGACCGTCGGCTCAAGGCTCCACAGATTGATGAAATGGCGCGGCGCGGTCATGCCTGCGCCGCATTTCGCATCGCCTTGCAGGCCATTTCCAGCCGCTGGACCGCTTCTTCAGCCTCTTCGAGGGTTATATTCAGCGGCGGCAGCATCCGGATGCAGTTGTCTCCGCCGCCGGCAATCAGGAGCTTGTGGTCGCGTGCCATTACCATGAAATCGCGATTGTTCGGCCCCAGCTTAATCCCGATCAGCAACCCCTTGCCCCGGATATCCAGCACGATTTCGCTATATCGCTCTTTCAGCCGCTCCAGCTGCTGGCGCATAGCGTTGCTGACCGTGTTGACATGGGCGAGCAGGGCTGGCGTCGCAATCTCGTCGAAAGCCGCGATGCCGACAGCCATGGCCAGCGGGTTGCCGCCGAACGTCGAGCCGTGCGCGCCCACCAGCATGCCCCTGGCCGCTTCCTGTGTGGCCAAGCAGGCGCCAATCGGAAAGCCGCCGCCAAGCGCCTTGGCGATGGTCATGATGTCGGGTTCAGCGCCCGGTGCCCATTCATAGGCGTAGAGTTTGCCAGAACGGCCCATGCCGCATTGGATCTCGTCGTAGATCAGCAAGATACTGGCCTGGGTGCAGATCTCGCGCAGTTCAAGCATCTGCGCCGGCGAGAGAGCGCGCGCGCCGCCTTCGCCCTGTACAGGCTCGATGATCACGCCGGCGGTGTTGGGTCCGATCTTGGAACGCACATCGTCCCAATCACCGAACTTGGCTTGGACATAGCCGGGCAGCCGCGGACCAAAACCCTCGATGTAGCTCTCATTGCCGGCCGCGTTGATGGTGGCGTAGGTCCGGCCGTGGAAAGCACCCTCAAAGCCTATGATCTCATAGCGCTCGGGCGATCCGTTGGCGGAATGGTACTTGCGGGCCGTCTTTAGCGCGCACTCCACCGCCTCGGCACCCGAATTGGCGAAGAACACCACATCGGCGAAACTGGCGTCGGTCAGCCGCTTGGCGAGCGCTTCCTGCTCGGGAATCTTGTAGATATTGGAGACGTGCCAAAGCTTGTGGGCCTGTCTGGTCAGGGCCTCGATCAGCACCGGATTGGCGTGGCCAAGCCCGTTGGTGGCAATGCCTGCCACACAATCGAGATAGACTTCACCGTCCGTGGAGTACAGGCGCACGCCTTCGCCGCGCTCGAACGCCAACGGCGAACGACCGTAGACGGCCATAACATGCGGCATGGTTGAGGCGTAGTTCTGGGCGGACAAGGTGCAACCCTCCAAAGCAAAATCCCCCGCAGGCAGCCGGGGAAACGGAAGGCTGAGCGTTTTCGGGCCTCAACCCCAGCTTGTCAAATGAAGGTTCATCTCAGGATTTCAAGCGCCAGCCAATCTTAAATAGGTGCCAGCACAAACCGAACAGAACAACGGCCACCACACCCGACAGTGTGACCCCGACAATGAGGTTACTGTCGGCATGGCCGATAAATCCGTAGCGAAAGCCATCGATCAGATAGAAGAACGGGTTGAACCGGCTTGCCGTGCGGAACGGCTCGGGCAGTTTGTC
>CANKEA010000025.1 GCA_947480815.1 Caulobacterales bacterium
ATATAATAATCTGGGCCGGCTTTGGGCCAGCGTCTCGGACATGACCGGCGTCATGTGGCTGCAACGTCGCAGCCGCAATCCGCAGGGGTGGGACGAGCGCTAATCTTCAGGCTAAGCTTTCCTGCCTAGGTCGAGGGAGACACCATGTTCGCCGCCATGCCCCTGCTGGCCCTGCCGGTCATCGCCTACACCCTGATAGCCGTCATCGTTGGTGCCCAGGATGCAATGACCATCAAACTGTTCACGATCCATATGCCAACCGGCGCAGACTGGGGCGTGGCACTGGGAGACCTACTGCTGGCCACCTCCCTTGTGGTGCTGTTCATCGAGCTTCTGAAATCAACCGCCAGTCGGCGATTAGCCATCATCAACCACTCTCTTTCTGTGATCCTGTTTATCGTCTGCCTGATCGAATTCCTTCTGGCCCCCGGCTTCGCCACCTCGACCTTCTTCCTCATCACCCTGATGGTGCTGTTGGACGTGCTGGCCGGATTCATCGTCACCATCGTCTCTGCACGACGCGACGTCGACGACGGGACTAGGTCAAGGCCGTGAAAATCAGCGCGACCACGGCGACGTCAAAGAAGCGGATCCAGGCGGTCATTTTGGGGCCCAAGTCATAACTTGGAAACCCTGAAGCAAGTCCCGCGCCAGCGCTGCCTAACAGACTAAACGTCGCGCTTAGCGATTCCGCCGCTGGATACCCAACGCTCCACCTTACCCAGATATTCGATCTCTAGATAGGCGCTGCGGGCCCCTTCCAGAACCTCCGGCCCGCCCTTCAGCCCGCGTTTGACACCCGGCTGGCCAAGCAGTTGGGCGGCGAAAGTTGCCGAGGGCGCGACGGGGGCCGGCTTGGAACGATCGACCCGTTCCCTGCGCGCGGTTGAGCCGGTGACCGCCAGCGCGTTTTCAGCATCCGGCGGTGATACGTCGGTTTGCAGCGCGTGGTCTTGCGGCGGCCGGGGTCGGGGGCGTCGGTCATGGGCGGGAATAGTGCCGAAGCACTCCTAAGATTTGGCTTAAGTGGTGGCTCTCAAGTCTTGGAGGCCAGTCGGGCGATTTCACGCCGCATAGCCTCCATCTGCTTCTTCAGTTCGCTCAACTCACCCTCACCTTCGGGCGCTGCGGCCGGCGCGGATGGCTCGGCTGGCTTGGCCGCGGCTGTTGCTGCCCCCGCGACCTGGAACGGGTTGAACATTTGCATGGCCCGGTCGAACAGGATCATGTTCTGGCGGACCTGCTCCTCATAGGCGGCTACGCTAGGCGCTTTCACACCCAGGGTGCCGGCACCCATATTGGCAAAGCGCTCCTGCGACTTGGTGAAACTGTCCAACGACAGCTCCAGATAGCTGGGCAGGAACGACTGCATGGAGTCGCCGTAAAAGCTGATCAGCTGGCGCAGAAACTGGATGGGCAGCAAGGACGAACCGCGGCTCTCCTCGTCGAAGATGATTTGGGCCAGAACCGGACGGGTTATGTCCTCGCCAGTCTTGGCGTCGTAAACCACGAAATCAATGCCCTCTTTCACCATGTAGGAAAGGTGCTCGAGCGTGACGTATGAACTTGAGGCCGTGTTGTAGAGACGCCGGTTGGCGTACTTCTTGATGACGACCTTGGACGTTTCACCGCCCGCTTCGGTGGTATCAGCCATGGAGCTCCCCTAGTCTCTTCGCACCGCAGTATCGCGCGCGAGAATAGGAAAGGCGAGGCCCCCAATTGCCGCGTCGTTTTCTTGCACTGCAGCAAGAATTACGCCCTATGTCGATTTATTGCTCGAAGGGGCTGGACCATCACCGCTGGGTGCCCTTTTTAGGCAAGGGCCACCGGCCCTATACCTGGAGAAATCTGACGTCATGACCGACATCGTCATTGTTTCCGCCGCCCGCACGCCCGTGGGATCGTTCAACGGAGCCCTGGCTGGGGTCTCGGCAGCCGACCTCGGCGCTGTGGCGATCTCGGCCGCCCTGGAACGGGCTGGCGTGCCGGCGAGCGATGTCGACGAAGTGATCCTGGGCCAGGTTCTGCAGGCCGCCGCGGGCCAAGGCCCGGCCCGACAGGCCTCGGTGAAAGCCGGTATTCCGCATGCGGCCCCGGCCTGGAGCCTGAATCAAATCTGCGGCTCTGGGTTACGCGCTGTTGCGCTCGGCGCGCAGCAGATCGCCGACGGCTCAGCCAAAATCGTCGTCGCCGGTGGCCAAGAGAGTATGAGCCAAGCACCCCACGCGGTGCAGCTGCGCCAGGGCACGAAAATGGGCGACACCCCGCTCATCGACACCATGATCAAGGACGCCCTGTGGGACGCCTTCAACGGCTATCACATGGGTCAGACCGCCGAGAATATTGCCAACCAGTTCCAGATCAGCCGCGGCGATCAGGACGCCCTGGCCGTTAGCAGCCAGAACCGCGCCGAGGCCGCCCAGAAAGCCGGCAAGTTTCAAGCCGAGATCGCGCCCGTCACCATCAAGGGTCGCAAGGGCGATGTGGTGGTTGACCAGGACGAATACATTCGCCACGGCGCGACCCTGGAAAGCATTAGCGGTCTGCGCCCGGCGTTCAACAAAGAAGGTTCCGTGACCGCTGGCAATGCATCCGGTCTTAACGACGGTGCCGCCGCCGTGGTGCTGATGAGTGCGGAAGAGGCCAAATCACGCGGCCTCAAGCCCATGGCCAGGATCGCTTCCTGGGCGACCGCCGGGGTCGATCCCACCATTATGGGAACGGGCCCTATTCCCGCCAGCCTTCGTGCCCTGGAGCGCGCAGGCTGGACGGTCGAGGACCTGGACCTGATCGAGGCCAACGAGGCCTTCGCCGCCCAGGCGCTTTGCGTCACCCGGGGACTCGGCCTGGATCCGGCCAAGGTCAATGTGAACGGCGGTGCCATCGCCATAGGCCACCCGGTCGGTGCCTCTGGTGCGCGGGTTCTGACCACCCTGCTGCATGAAATGCAGCGTTCCGGTGCCAAAAAGGGGCTCGCCACCCTGTGCATCGGTGGTGGCATGGGCGTTGCCATGTGCGTCGAGGCGGTCTGACCGCGTTTTCCAACACATCCATACTGAAGGGAAAGACCATGGCTAAAGCCAGAGTAGCATTCGTAACCGGCGGAACCCGTGGCATCGGTAAGGCCATCACGGCCCGCCTGCGCACGGCGGGATATCAGGTCGCGGCCGGCTATGCTGGCAATGACGTCTCTGCCCGCGCCGCGGCCGACGAACTGGGTGCCTTTGTGGTCAAGGGCAATGTCGGCAATTTCGAGGACTGCGCGCGCGCTGTGAGGGAAGTCGAAGAAGCGCTCGGCCCGATCGATACCCTGGTCAACAACGCCGGCATCACCCGCGACGCCATGCTGCACAAGATGACGCCCGAGCAGTGGAACGAGGTGATTTATGTCAACCTCGCCAGCATCTTCAACATGAGCCGCAACGTCATCGAGGGCATGCGCGCGCGCGGCTTTGGCCGCATCATCAATATCAGCTCGATCAATGGCCAAAAGGGCCAGATGGGCCAGGCCAATTACTCGGCCGCCAAGGCGGGTGTCATTGGCTTCACCAAGGCCATTGCCATGGAAAACGCCCGTAAGGGCATCACGGTCAACGCCATTGCACCGGGCTATGTCGATACGGAAATGGTCATGTCGGTTCCCAAAGACGTACTCGACAAGATCGTCGAGGGCATCCCGGTTGGCCGACTTGGCATGGCCGATGAAATCGCCCGAACCGTCGCCTTCCTTGCCTCAGAGGATGCCGGCTTCATCACCGGGTCCACCCTGACCATCAACGGCGGCCAATATATGCCTAGCTAAGGGCATGCCGTAGGGACGTGGTCGGCAAAGTGGCCGAAAAGGCACAAGGTTTTGGATTCAGCGGCGGTGGGCTCTCAACCCGGCGCGGGATATCGTTGCGCCCACAGTGCGTCCTAAAACCGCCCCAGTCGGTCCTTATGGTCCGCCGCATGGTTTCCTGTAACGCGGCCAGTCGCGCGATCTTTGGGGGCATTGCCTTGGCCATCGCGGTCAGCACGGCGGCCCACGCCGAACCGCTGTCCCTCGGCGACGCCCTGTTCGGTCACCCGGATGATAGCCGCCGAGCCGCCCCTCCGCCCGTGGCGCGTTATGTGGCGGAAACCGGCTCCAGTTTCGTCTTCGACCGGTCCAGCAACCACGGCCTGCTGAAGTTCGAAGATAGTCCCGAGGTCTGGGTGCTTGACCCGTCCATCGCTCCGCGCGGCGACATAATTTATAAGAACGACCTAGGCGAACCTATGCTGC
This sequence comes from Caulobacterales bacterium, assembly GCA_947480815.1. Taxonomy (GTDB): domain Bacteria; phylum Pseudomonadota; class Alphaproteobacteria; order Caulobacterales; family Caulobacteraceae; genus Caulobacter. Next base: position 4,268 of record CANKEA010000025.1, read on the forward strand.
GCGTCACCCGCCTGGGCGGTGTCACCCTCTTCACGCCCGAACAGCCGATGGGTGCCGCCGTGGCCTTGAGCGGGGAATCCATCCCGCTAAGCCTGACCATGATCAGCCCGATTGAAATGATCCGCCGTATCCGCATTGCGGCGGCCAGATCCAGCAGAGCGGCTCAGCGCCAGATCGACATCGAGTTCAAGGCAGACTCCGACTCCGCCGCCCTCATCGCCGACGCCGCCATGGTGTTTTCCGACGCGGTGGTTCGTATCGCTCAGCGCGTCGACGGCCACAAACTTCTGTCAGGCTTTGGCAAGATCAGCATCGCCCCGGCCAAAAAGCCCTCGGTCAAGCTGGAGAAAACCGTGCTGGAAATTCGCGTCGCCCCACAAATGGGTCTGGCCGGGCGGCCATCGTCGGAACGCATCGCCTACGCCGTCGGCGCACGCTAGACTTAGGCCCATGGCGAAGTATGTTCCGGCGGACGGCAAGCGGGCTGGTACAATCAAGCGCGCGGGTCAGCGCAAGACGGTCAACGCCGCCAATCTCGCCCTTCTGGGCGCGCCAGCTCTGGCTGATATTTTGCTGGAGATCGCCGGCGACTATCCGGCGATAAAGCGCCGCCTGCGGTTGGATCTGGCGGGCGAGGTTGGGGCCACAGACCTCGCGGGGGAAATCGCCAAACGGTTGGAAACAGTTGCTCAGAGCGGGGCGCGCGTAAATTGGCGCCGCTACAAGGATTTCGTGCGCGAGATGGAGCTATCCCGTCGCGCCATCGCCGACCGGCTGGCCCCGCTCGAGGCGGCCCTGGCCCTCCCCTTGCTGATCCGGCTGATTGCCCTGCACCCGGGGGTGTTCGACCGCGTCAATGATGCCAAGGGCGAGATCGCCGCCATGTTCGATCGGGCCGTGACTGATGTTGCCCAGATTGCACCGCACGCCAGCCTGACCGATCCGCGCGCCCTGGCCGACCAGGTGCTTGATCTGGTCATGCACAGCAAAGCACAGGTCTCCGCGCCCCTGATACAGGCTGTCGTCCCTGCGCTGGGACCCCAGATGCTGGCGGCCCTGCGCGGCCAGGTCGAAACCGCACTCGAACGGCGCGCGCGCCCACACGCCGGTCTGCGGGCCGCGGCCCAGCTCCTGGCCGACGCACAGGGCGATGTTGACGGCTATATTGCCCATTTCACCCCGTCACAGCTCGTATTGCCGCCCATCGGTGCGCAGGCGGCAAGGCGACTGCTGCAAGCCGGCCGGATCGAGGCGGCCGCAGCCGTGATGGATCACTCCGCGCCGCGATCACGCCCGGATGCACCGATCGTCTTTAACGCCCCCGATAGTGGCGCATGGGATGAGATTTATATCGCGGTACTGGAGGCAAAGGGTGACCCCGCCGCCGCGCAGGCCGCGCGCTGGGCTGTGTTCGAGGCCGGATTATCGTCGCAGCGCCTGCGCGATTTTCTCAAGTTTTTGCCCGATTTCGACGACGTGGTGGCCGAATATCGTGCCATGGAGCTGGCAGCTGGCCACCGCAACGCCCATGCCGCACTGGCCTTCTTCCTAGACTGGCCAGCGCTCGCCAACGCCACCGCCCTGGTTGTCGAACGGCAGGACGACCTCAAGCCGCATGACGCCGAGTTGTTGACCCGCGCCACCCGCGCCCTAGAAGGCCGCTCTCCGCTGGCGGCCACGATCCTGCTGCGCAAGATGATCCTGCACATCGCCCGCAACGCCCTAGACGAGGACTATAAGCGCGCCCAGTCCCTGATGCTCGAAGCGGCCTCCCTCGCAGCGGCGATCGAGGATGAGGATATCGAAAGCCACGCCGCCTTCAGCCGGCAGGTGGCGCAGTTCGGGCGCTGGTGACCTACCCCTTGAACCCGTCCTTGGCCGCACGGACCTTGGCAAAGGCTGCTGCCGGCTCCAGGTCTGGGGCCAACAGGGGCGCACGCAGGAAGGGGTTGGTGGCCTTCTCGGCACCGATGGTTGTTGGCACGGTCGGCTCCTCGTGCTTGCGGGCCGCGAACACATCCTCGGCGCGGATGACAACGGCCGGTGCGTCGTCCACCGAAAGCGCGAAGCGCGCGTTGGCCGCCGTATATTCGTGCGCGCAATAGACGGCGGTCTCGTCGGGCAGGGCAGCCAAGCGCGACAGGCTGGTCCAGAACTGCTCGGGCGTGCCTTCAAACATCCGGCCGCAGCCCATGGCGAACAGGGTGTCGCCGACGAAGGCCGTCTTCGATTGCGGATCGAAATAGCTGATATGGCCAAGCGTATGGCCGCCGGTCTCCAGCACCTGGAAGGTTGTCTCGCCCAGGGTCACGCTGTCGCCGCCGATCAAGATGCGGTCAAGTTTGGCGATCTTTTCCACCTCGGCCGGTCCGTAGGCCGGCGCGCCGGTCGCCGCCTGCACCGCCGCGTTTCCGCCGGCGTGGTCAGGATGCCAGTGGGTGTTGAGGATCAGGCTCAAGGTCCAGCCCTTGGCCTTGAGCGCCGCCAGCACAGCATCAGCGTCGGGTGTGTCGATGGCCGCCGTGGCGCCGGTAGCCTCATCGTGGGCCAGAAAGCCATAGTTGTCCGACAGGCAGGGGAAGCGGTGAACGGTCAACATAGGATGGTATGCCTTAATGACGGATGCAGCGCGGCACCCTACATTAGACACCGATGAGACGCGACGTACTCGACCTGCGCGCCTTCTATACCTCGCCCCTCGGGCGGGCGGCGCAGACTATGGTGTCGGCGAAGGTAGAAGAGGCCTGGGCGCCGGTGCATGGCCTCGACGTGCTCGGCCTGGGCTACGCGACCCCGTTTCTCAAACTCAATCGGGGGGCTCGGCGGATCGTCGCCGCCATGCCGGCCGCCCAAGGCGTTGAGCCCTGGCCCGAGTCAAGCCGCAACCTGGCCTGCCTCATCGACGAGACCACCCTGCCCTTTCCGCCCGCCCTATTCGACCGCGTGCTGGCCGTGCACGCCCTGGAGGAAAGTGGCGACCCTCTGGTGCTGATGCGCGAGGTCTCGCGGGTGCTGAGCCCCAATGGCCGCGTCATTGTCGCTGTCGCCGCGCGCCATGGGCTGTGGGCCCATGCGGAGGGCACGCCTTTTGGCCACGGCCGACCCTTCACGCGCCATCAGCTTGAGACTCTGATCGCTGACGCCGACCTGGAGCCCACAGGCTGGACCCGAGCCCTTTATGTGCCCCCCTTGCCCTGGGCCGCGCCGTGGGCCGACGGCGTGGAGCAACTGGGCGCGCGGCTGTGGCCAGGCTTCGCCGGTCTGATCCTGATGGAGGCGATCAAGCCGGTGTTCGCCCGGAAGGCACAGGGAAAACACGCACGCGCCAGGGTTTTCGCGCCGGTTCTGGCACCGGCTAGCCAAGTAAACGCCCGGCGAAGCCGCTCTGCCCTTGGAGGAACGTCGCGTTCGTCCTAGCTTGTAAGGGCCAAACTGATTGGCGCGGAGAATATGCCGATGAAATTCATAATCGCCGTGATCAAGCCAAGCCGCCTCGATGCGGTCCTCGACGCCGTCACTGAGGCCGGCGCATCAGGACTGACGGTCACGGAGGTCCGCGGCTATGGTCGGCAGAAGGGCAAGACCGAGGTCTACCGCGGTGCCGAATATGAGGTGAAGCTGCTGCCCAAGGTGAAACTGGAAGTCGCCGTACCGAACGATATCGCCGACACCGTGGTCCAGGCCATTTCGCGCACCGCCAATACGGGCAAAATCGGTGACGGCAAGATCTTCATGCTGGATCTCGAACAGGCCCTGCGCATCCGCACCGGCGAACTGGGCGAAAACGCGATCGCAGGATAGGCGGCAAGCGGGAGCCTTTCGCCGTCCGACCCATCACGGGTTGAAGAGGTCGCTCGCCGTGGTTTGGCTGGTCTCAAGGTCAGGGGTTGGGCGCAGCGCCGGGGTGCGCCGGCTGAGCAGGAAGATCACCGCTTCGGCCCGCCAGTTCTCCAACCCCTTCTCGGGATCGATACTGCGCGCTGGCTTGCCCTGCGTCAGGGCAGAACAAGCCTCGATCTGCAAATCCAGGTCCTCTGCCAGGTCGAGGAAATCCCGCAGGGTGCAGAGGTGGATATTGGCGGTATTCCACCAGGGGTCGGGCAGGGCGCGGGTCTCGGGCATCCGGCCACGGCTGAAGAGCGACCAGCGCACCCGCCAGTGGCCGACATTGGGAAACGACACGATGGCCCGGTCGGCGATACGCAATAGTTCGTCGAGCACATGCCGCGGCGCGCGCACCGCCTGCAGGGTCTGCGATAGCACCGCATAGTGGAAAGCACCGGTTGGAAAGTCGTCCAGGTCATGGTCGGCGTCGCCCTGAACCACCGACAGCCCCCGCGCCAAGCATGCGGCCACTCCGCCGGGGCTGATCTCCAGCCCACGCCCGTCGACGCCCTTATCCTGGCCCAGCAGCTCCAGCAAAGCGCCCTCGCCACAGCCAACGTCAAGCACGCGCGAGCCCGGCCGCACTATGCGCAGAATCTCGCGGAAATCCTCCCGCTGAGCAGCTTCCTTGCTGAGCGCCGTCACTTCAATCCTCGAGCGGTAGCAGCGGCACCAATGAACCCGGCCAGGGCTTCGCGCATCACCGGTTCGTCAAGCAGGAAGGCATCGTGGCCCTTGTCGCTCTCGATCTCGACGAACCCAGCGCGGCAGCCGGCGGCGTTCAGCGCCCGAACGATGTTGCGGCTCTCTGCCGTGGGATACAGCCAGTCCGACGTGAAGCTCAGCACGCAAAATCGCACCGCGCGCGCACGGGTGAAGGCGCGAGCCAGCACGCCGCCCTGGGCCTGGGCCAGGTCGAAATAGTCCAGCGCGCGGGTGATGTAGAGATAGGAATTGGCATCGAAGCGGTCGACGAAGGTCGAACCCTGGTGGCGCAGGTAGCTCTCCACCTGGAAATCAGCGTCAAAGCCCCATGAAACGCCATCGCGCTGCAACTCGCGGCCGAACTTTCGCTGTAGCGCGGCCTCTGACAGATAGGTGATGTGCGCGGCCATGCGTGCCACCGCCAAGCCCTTTTCGGGGCCCTTACGCCGATCGGGCTGGCTGTCGCCCCGGTCCGCGCGCGCGCCATAGTCGCCGCCACGCCAGTCGGGATCCGCCATGATCGCCTGCCGGCCAACCTCGTTAAAAGCGATATTCTGCGCCGAATGCCGAGCCGCGGACGCCACGATCACCGCACTGAACAGCCGCTCTGGGTAGTCCGCCGCCCACTGCAACGCCTGCATGCCACCCATCGACCCCCCGATGACGCAGAACAGCGTGCCCACGCCCAGATGGTCGAGCAGCAGGGCCTGCGCACGAACCATGTCGGCAATGGTGATGACCGGAAAGGTCAGGCCCCAGGGCTGGCCAGTAGACGGATCGATGGACGATGGACCGGAAGAGCCCATGCAGCCGCCAAGCACATTAGACGCAATGATGAAGTGTCGCGCTGGGTCCACCGGCAGGCCAGGGCCAATCAGACGAGACCACCAGCCTGGCTTGCCAGAAACCGGATGGACGCCTGCGGCATATTGATCGCCGGTCAGGGCGTGACACACCAATACGGCATTGGAGCGATCCGCGTTCAAGACGCCGTAGGTCTGATAGGCGATCTCCAACCCTTCGAGCCGCGCGCCCGAATCCAGGCTCAGCGACGTGCCAGCAGGCAGACGATAGACCCCGCCGCCGACGGTATCGGCGGAGCTTTCTTCGCGCGTCGGGTCGGCGTTCGCGTCCATAAGGCGACAAGGACCGTCCCTTGGCCGCGCTGTCAACACACACGCTTCCGGTAAGGCGGTGCCAGAGCTATGACTGCGACTCATGCAGCAGCTTATACTTCTCCGTCACGCTGAAGCGCAGGTCCGCGCCAGCAGCGGACGGGATATCGACCGAGCCCTTACCCCCTTGGGCCAGTCGGCGGCGGCCTGCACGGGTGCGGCCCTGGCGGAAGCGGGAATCACGCCGCAGGTCGTAGTGGTATCCAATGCTGTTCGCGCCACCGAGACATGGGTTACGGCCCAGCCCAGTTTTCCGGCCAGCGCGAGCGAGATCAAACCCGAGCTCTACAACGCCAGTGCCGGGACCATCCTCAAGCTCGCCCTCACGCGCAGCGAGGCGTCTGTCATGGTCGTATGCCACAATCCCGGTATTCAGACCCTGGCGCTGGAGTTGCTGCGGAGCCAAGGGGCTTCGCCGGCCACAATCGCGCGCGTTGAATCACGCTTTCCGCCAGCAACTGCG
>CANKEA010000026.1 GCA_947480815.1 Caulobacterales bacterium
AATAATGACGCAAACACTTGATCGCTCCCTGGTTCTCGAAGCCGTCCGTGTCACCGAGGCTGCCGCGATTGCCGCCTGGAATCTGGCGGGCGGTGGCGACGAAAAGGCCGCCGATCAGGTTGCTGTTGACGCGATGCGCACGGCCCTGAACAAAGTGGCGATCGACGGCGAGATCGTGATCGGCGAGGGCGAGCGCGACGAGGCACCGATGCTCTTTATCGGCGAAAAGGTCGGACTGGGCGGTCCTGGCATTGATATCGCCTTGGACCCGCTGGAAGGCACAACCCTGACCGCCAAGTTCATGGCGAACGCCTTGGCGGTGATGGCCTGGGCACCCAAGGGTACGCTGCTGAACGCCCCCGATACCTATATGGATAAGATCGCTTGCGGCCCCGGCCTGCCGCCGGGCGTGATCGACCTGGATAAGAGTCCCGCCGAGAACGTGTTGGCCCTTGCCCATGCCAAGAATGTCAAGCCGTCCGAGATTACTGTCTGCGTGCTGGATCGTCCGCGACACAGCGACATTATCGCCTCTCTCCGCGCGGTTGGCGCGCGGTTGGCGCTGATCACCGACGGCGACGTGGCGGGCGTGATCCATACGGCCGACCCCGCGACGGGTATCGACCTTTACATCGGCCAGGGCGGGGCCCCTGAGGGCGTGTTGGCCTGCGCGGCGTTGAAGTGCGTTGGCGGTCAGTTTCAGGGTCGGCTGGTATTCCGTAATGCCGACGAGAAGGCCCGCGCGACACGGCTTGGCGTTACTGATTTCCACCGCAAATACGATCTCCATGAGATCGTGCGCGGTGACGCCATCTTCACGGCCACAGGCGTGACCAAGGGCGCTCTGCTTGATGGCGTGGTGGTGAAGGACGGCATGGTCCACACCCATTCGCTGGTGATGAATTCTTCCTCCGGCACGGTCCGCGAAGTGCGGATGAAGCGGCGCGTGTGACCCAGGCCCGCGAAGGGGCCTTTCTTGGGGTAGACCGCTCCCTGACCGGACGGGCCTGGCGCTCGCGCCCAGGCGACACGGTGACCGCCCGTGGGTTTGAGTTGCAGTTGGGGCTGTCACAGCCCCTGGCCCTCGCCCTGGCCTCTCGTGGGGTGCGCCCGGACGGTGGCGAGACCTATTTGCGCCCTTCGCTGAGGGTGCAGTTTCCCGATCCGTCCAGTTTTATGGATATGGACAAGGCCGCCCGTCTTTTGGTCGATGCCGCTGAAAGGCAGCGCGCCGTGGCGGTGTTTGCTGACTATGACGTCGATGGGGCCTCCAGCGCCGCGCAACTGATCCGCTGGTTCCGCAGTCTGGGCGTCGAACTGACCCTGTATGTGCCCGACCGAATTACCGAGGGCTACGGTCCTAGTCCCCTGGCGTTCCGGCGGCTGAAGGACCAGGGCATCGATCTGGTTGTTACAGTCGATTGTGGGGCCATGGCGCACGACGCCATCCTGGCTGCGGGCGAAATGGGCCTGGAGGTGGTGGTCATCGACCATCACATGATGCGCGAGGACCCTCCGGCGGCGGCCGCTGTGGTCAATCCTAACCGGCCGGGATGCAACTCGGGGCAGGGCATGTTGGCCGCTGCCGGGGTCACCTTCGTGCTGCTGGCCGCCCTAAACCGCGAGGCGCGACGGCGCGGCCTGTTTAGCGAGGACCGGCCAGAGCCCGACATACGGCAATGGCTCGACCTGGCCGCAATGGGAGCGATCTGTGACGTGACTCAGCTGGTTGAGTTCAACCGGGCTCTGACCTTTCACGGCCTCAAGCAGATGTCTGGTTGGAACAACATCGGACTGGCGGCGTTGATGGAGGCGGCGAACAGTCCCCTGACCGCTGCAAGTGTGTTCCACGCCGGCTTTGTACTGGGACCACGGATCAATGCGGGCGGACGGATCGGCCGAGCCGATCTGGGCGCGCGCCTGCTTTCGACCGACGATCCGGCCGAGGCGAAAGATCTGGCCGCTCAACTGAATACGCTTAACGCTGAGCGTCGTGAGGTAGAGCAACAGCTGGTCGAGGATGCTGTGGCGATGCTGGAGGGCTCCAGCAACTTCAATCCAAATCAGTCGGTGATCGTCGCGGCAGGGGAAGGCTGGCACCCGGGGGTCATTGGCATCGTCGCCAGCCGCCTGCGCGAGCGCTATCGCAAGCCAGCCGTTGTGATCGGAATCGATACCGCCGCAGACGCGGCCAAGGGCTCGGGGCGTTCCCAGCCTGGAGTGAACCTCGGTGGCGCGATCAGTGCGGCGTTCGAACAGGGCCTTTTGATGGCGGGTGGCGGACACGCCATGGCGGCGGGCCTGACCATTCGACCAGCAATGATTCCGCAGCTCCGCGACTTTCTGGAAGAACGGCTTGGTCCAGAACGTGCCGCCGCCGTTGACAGCGAATCTCTAGAAATCGATGCCCTGGTGGCCCCTGGCGCAGTGAATCGTGCGCTCTATGACGAGTTTCAGCAGCTGGCCCCGTTTGGTCCTGGCAATCCCGCCCCGGTGTTTGCGCTGGATGGTGTGCGCGTCGAGCGACCGATGACGCTGAAGGGCGGGCATGTTCGTGTGACCTTAGCCGGGCCGGCCGGGGGCGGTCTAAAGGCGGTGGCGTGGAGAGCTGGTGAAACGGAGCTCGGCCGCCGGTTGATGGCCGGCGGATCGCTGCATGTGGTTGGCCGACTGAAACCCGACGACTGGCAAGGCCGCAGCAGTGTGGAGCTGGAGATAGACGATGCCGCCGACCCCCGGATGCGTACGATCTGACGCGACCCGAAAAAGAGCCCCTCAGCCGCTTGCACCCCCGCCGCAACGCCGATATATCCGGCCCTCCCGCGCTGCGGTCCCTTCGTCTATCGGTTAGGACGCCAGATTTTCAATCTGGAGAGAGGGGTTCGACTCCCCTAGGGACTGCCAAGCGGACTTTTTATTCACTAAAATCAATGATTTAGTTGTGTTTTACAGTCGCCCCGGCGAATGTTTTACACTTCTGTTCTTCGTTTGGTCCAAGCCAGCTAGGGCGTAAAATGTTTTACACTCACCCCCAGGAAGCCAAGCCTGCTTTAAGGTAGCTTGCCAATATTTTACATCTTAAACTATTGAAAATGCTAGGATAGTTGACGCCCCTAGGGACTGCCAAGCAGAATACCCCCAAGTTATCGCGGCCTGATGCTTGGATTGCGAGCCTTGCCCACCCGGCGGCACGCTTGTTGTAATCTATGCCGCAACGATGGACAGCGAGCTGTAGGTTCGCCTTGCCCCGGGCAGACGGTTTGAGTGTTCCGCCGAGCAATAATGCTCAAGTTCAGAAAACCTTAAACCAAATCAATGCATTCGGCTTAAATCGAGCTTAGATTCGTATGCCCTCCAGCTCCCGCAGTGATAGTCAAGAACGAAATTCACCTTTCCCGAGATTTGTGTTATGATTGTTGTCTTGTCTTGGGGGTGCAGGACGGGGCTAGAGGGGCGTTATGGCTGGCTTTGAGTTCGAGGTCGCGGACCACGACGAAGAACAGGTCCGTATCAGTGGGGTGGTGAAGTGGTTCGATCCCGGCAAGGGATATGGATTCATTGTCCCCGATGATCCCAATAAGACCGGGCTGAAGGACGTGCTGCTGCACGTGACCTCGCTGCGTAACGCCGGACGTGACTCCGCGCTAGAGGGGGCTGTGATCGTTTGTGACGTGATCCGCCGCCCTAAGGGCTGGCAGGTCGCCGAAGTCATCGAAATCAATGAGGCCGCGGCTGCACCACCGGAGCGGCGGGAGCGTGGGCGTGATGACCAGGCCCAAGACAGCCGTCCCGTGCGCCGCGAGCGCACTAGTGGCTTTGACAGCCGTGCCGATCTTGCACCCACGGGCGATCGTGAGCATGCCAAGGTCAAATGGTTCAATCGCACCAAGGGCTATGGCTTTGTTGTGCGCGACCATGAACCGGGCGACATCTTTGTCCACATCGAAACCCTGCGCCGCAGCGGCCTGGATGATCTAACCCCCGGCGATGATGTGATGGTGCGCTTCGCCAATGGCCCCAAGGGCTTGGTGGTTGCCGAAATTTCGCCCGATTCCTAGTTCCCTGTCGGGGCCTGCAATTCCATCAGCTTGATCTGATAGAGCTTGCTCCAAAGCTTGCCAGTCACGAACAGTCGATCCCCCTTGGCGTCATAGGCGATCCCGTTCGGCACGTCCTCAGTGCCATTATTGTCCGACGGGGTGGGCAAGCCCTGCAGGTTGATACGGCCGACCACAGCCCCGGTGACGGGGTTTATTCGCACAATGATGTTGGTTTGCCAGATGTTGGCGTAGATCTCGCCCTTTACCCATTCAAGCTCATTGATATTGGTCACCGGTTCACCGCGAAAGGTGACGTGTATGCGGCCGGTTTCAGCCAGGGTGACGGGGTTGAGGAAACGGATTACATCGGTGCCGTCGCTCATAATGATGCGGCGTTCATCTTTGGTCAGGGCCCAGCCCTCGCCCTTATATTTGAAAGTCACGCGCGGATTGAAGTTTGACGCGTCGTAGATAAAGCCGATCTGGTGCTGCCAGGTCAGCTGGATCAATTTATCGTTCCAGGTGACGATGCCCTCGCCAAAATAAGGGGCCTTCAAAAGCCGCTGCATCAGCACCTTGCCGGTTTCGAGCGCCACCTTGCGAATACCCGAATGCCCGACAAGGCCCGTGCTCTCCAGCATATAGCCATCCTGGTAAAGCAGGCCCTCTGTGAAGGCGGCGGGATCATGCGGGAAACTGCGCACAACCTGAACGCCATAGACCCGGTCTGGTGGGGCAGGGCGCGGCTGGGCCGGCACGGTGCCGCCCATCAGGCTGAAGCTCAAGGCGGCTAAGGTCACAAAAAGACCCAGACGAAAACGAATGGCCATGTTTAGCAGCTTAACGGAGCGATTAAGGCCTTCAAGCGGCGGGCGGCCTGCGGCCCGCATAGAGCCATGCGGCGATCCCGGCCATCATGCAGGCACCGCCGATCAAAGCCCATTTCCGGTCGCCTGTCATCACGCTGCCTGGCAATACATTCATGCCCTGCAGTAACCAGATTACGCCGATCAGGATCAACAGGGTGGCGACAATTTTGATCACCAGCCTCATGGCAGCCTCCAATTTTATCGATCCAGCATGGCGCACAAGCGCGGCCGATGGCAATGTTTGCTTGCTCCAGCCTTCGCAGCGCTTTAGGCGTCACCTCACAGTCGGAGCGTAGCGCAGCCTGGTAGCGCATCTGCTTTGGGAGCAGAGGGTCGCAGGTTCGAATCCTGCCGCTCCGACCAAGATTTGCAGGGGATAGATATGATTGCGCGAATCTACCGCCCGGCCAAGACGGCCATGCAATCGGGCAAGGCGAAGACGCGGGACTGGTTGCTAGAATTCGCACCCGACAGCGCCCGCGTATCCGATCCGTTGATGGGTTGGACACAGTCGAGCGATATGAACGGTCAGATCAAGCTCGCGTTCGAAACCCGTGATGAGGCCGTAGCCTATGCCCAGGCCCATGGATTGGCATTTCAGGTAACAGAGCCCAAGACGCCGAAGCGGATCATCAAGACCTACGCTGACAACTTTGCCCCTGGTCGAAAGCAGCCCTGGACCCACTAGGTCCGCACTGTGTCGGCGCGCGCCAGTTCAGCGTGCGCTAAAAACGGTCTATGGATTGCGTGTTGCGGTCGCCAAACCCAGATTTCACCCTTGGCTGCCACGTGCGGCCGCCCTTAGCTCAATTGGATAGAGCACTCGCCTTCTAAGCGAGCGGTTGCTGGTTCGAGTCCAGCAGGGCGGGCCATGGCGGGAACGCCAGACGGCTTAGATGATATTGCCGTAGTCGATCCCAGACAGGCTCACGCCCTGCAGCATCACTACCGTGTCAGCGCCGGTATTGGGCGGATGTTCTGCGAACAGGTAGCTGTCGGTACCCACCTGGACCACGATATATTTCAATGCTGCACTGGTCACAAACAGAGCATTAGCCTGAGTTTCAGCGGTGGATATCGAAAGCCTGTTTCGCCATTTTTGGTCTGCACGTTGACGTCAGGCGGTGGCGTAGGCCGCCAGTGCCTGATCGAGATCAGAGATCAAATCGTCGGTATCTTCGAGCCCGATCTGCAAGCGGATAACCGGACCACCAAACCGTGGCTGAAAGACCCGGCAGGCGAACTGCGGATCGCCGGGAATGGCCAAGCTCTCGAATCCACCCCAGCTGTAGCCCAATCCGAACAGCCTCAGCGTATCAATGAAGGTATCGACTGCCGCAGATGATCCTGGGTGCGCGACAAAGGACAGCAAGCCGCTGGCACCAGAGAAATCGCGCTTCCAGATATCGTGTCCGGGCGCGCCGGGTAGGGCGGGGTAAAGTACCTGCAACACATTGCCGTGGCTTTCCAGCCATCGGGCAATGATCATTGCGTTGGCCTCGTGCCGATCCAGGCGGGTGCCAAGGGTGCGCAGACCGCGCAGCATGAAATAGGCATCATCGGGTGCTACAGCCCAGCCCATCTCCAGCTGAGCGGCGTCGAGCAACTTGGCCGTGGCTGGATTGGCCGTGGCGGCACTGCCCATGAACACATCGGAATGCCCGCCGACATATTTGGTCAGAGACTGGATGCTGATGTCGATCCCATGCGCGAGCGGCTTGAACAGCACGCCAGCCGCCCAGGTGTTGTCGACGGCGGTCAAAACACCCCTTGCCCTGGCGGCGCGGGCTATGCCGGGTATGTCCTGCATGTCCATGGTCAGGGAGCCGGGCGTCTCCAGCATGATCAGCCGCGTGGCGGGCGTGGCGAGCGCTAATACGCCTTCTGCGCTTAAGGAGGGTTCGAAATAGCGTGTAGACACACCGAGCCGCGCCAGCAACGTGTCGCAGAACCGCCGCGTGGGGCGATAGACACTGTCGACGGCCAGGATTTCGTCGCCAGCCTTGACCACTGCCAGCAGGGTGCCGGTGATCGCTGCTAGGCCGGATGGGAACAGCGAGACATCGCTCGCGCCTTCCATCTCTGCCAAAGCGGCCACAAGCGCCTGATGCGACGCCAACCCCTGTCGGCCATAGGAAATCTGGCTGTAATCATGAATGGCTGCTGCATTCGGCAGCAATACGGTCGACCCACGCTGTATCGGCGGTCCAACCGTCTCGGCGAGCTTGGCTGAGGCCTTGTGCCGCGATCCATGGATCAGGCGTGTGTCGCGCTTCATCAAGCCGGACCGGTAACGACCGGCGTATCTGACCGGCTGCCCCACTCGGTCCACGAGCCATCATAGACGGCGGCGTCATGGCCAACACGCGCCATGGCCAGGGCCAGTACCGAGGCGGTGACGCCCGTGCCGCAAGTCGCTGTTAGCGGTCGGTCGGGATCAATGCCGCTGTTGCGAAGGATCGCAAGAAGGTCGTCGCGTGGACGCAGGGCACCGTTGGTGATCAGGTCCGTGAAGGGCAGGTTTTTGGCACCGGGCATGTGACCTGAGCGAACACCGGGGCGGGGTTCGGGTGCGGTCCCTTCAAAACGCGCTAAGGCGCGCACATCGACCACCTGCTCGGTTCCCGACTGCAGAAGGGTGCTAACCTGTTCGATATCACGCACCAGGGCGGGATCGAGTTTGGCGTCGAATGGGCTAGACTTTGGGCGCGAGGTGCCAGTTTCCATTGGCCGACTTTCCGCCATCCATCGGGGCATGCCGCCGTCGAGGACGCAGACCTTATTGTGGCCCATAACGCGGAAGTTCCACCACGCGCGGGCTGCCGAGAACAGCCCATGTCCATCGTAAACGACGATTGTGTCGTTTCTACCCAGCCCTAAACCGCCCGCGCGGATCGCAAAGGTCGCCGCGTCGGCCAGCATGTGCGGCAGGGTGCTGGACGGGTCGGACATCGCGTCAAGATCGAAGAACACAGCACCCGGGATATGAGCCGCCCCGAACATGACCTTGGCGTCGCGTGGGTCACCCGGCATGAACCAGGTGGCATCGACCGGTTTGACGTGCGGATCTGTCAGATGATCGGTCAGCCAGTCGGTGGAGACCATCGGGTCGTTCATCGTGCTGTATCCATCCAAGCTGGGACCGGCAGGTGGCGCTCGCGCAGGAACGCGGGGTTGAAGAGCTTACTTTGATAGCGCGAACCGTGGTCGCATAGCAGGGTCACGATGGTGTGGCCGGGTCCCATGTCTCTGGCCATATGGATCGCGCCGGCCACGTTAATTCCGGCCGAACCGCCCAGGCACAGCCCTTCATGCTGCGCCAAGTCGAACACGGTTTCCAGCATTTCGCTATCGTCGATGCGGTAAGGCAGATCGATCTTTAGCCCTTCAAGATTGGCCGTAATCCGGCCCTGGCCGATCCCCTCAGTGATCGAACTGCCCTCTGATTTCAGCGTGCCGTTGGTATAATAGTCATACAGCGCCGCACCATAGGGGTCGGCAAGGCCGATTTTTACGCCTGGTTTGCGGGCCCTGAGAGCAGCAGCGATACCGCTGAGTGACCCGCCTGATCCGACGGAACAGATGAACCCATCGACCTTGCCTTCGGTCTGTTCGAAGATCTCTGGGCCTGTGGTGTGGAAGTGGGCGTCACGGTTGGCGGTATTGTCGAACTGGTTGGCCCAGATCGCCCCAGCCGGTTCTGTGATCGCAAGTTTCTGCGCTAAACGACCGGAATAGCGCACATAATTACCAGGGTTCGAATAGGGCAGGGCATCAACCTCGACCAGTTCAGCCCCCAGAAGGCGAATGGCATCCTTCTTTTCCTGGCTCTGGGTGCGCGGGATCACGATGGTTGCCTTGTAGCCCAGGGCAGCGGCAACGAGGGCAAGGCCGATGCCGGTGTTCCCGGCTGTGCCTTCGACAATACGGCCACCGGGCCGCAACAGGCCCTTGGCCTCAGCATCACGGATGATCCCTAAGGCGGCGCGATCTTTTACCGACTGACCGGGGTTCATGAACTCGGCCTTACCGAGAATCTCGCAGCCGGTCGCCTCGCTCGCCCGGTGCAGCCGGATAAGCGGGGTATTGCCGATGGCTTGCAGGACGGAGGCGGCGATCATGAACGCCTTTTAAAGGCGGGCCGCCGCTGGGCCGCAATAGAAATCCTGCTTGGGGGGTCCAGATTAAGCCTTGGCCAAGGCGAGTTGGACCACATTGGTCCGCGCGCTTCGGAAGCCGGCCTCGCAATAGGCCAGATAGAACCGCCACAGCCGCCGGAACCTTTCATCGAAGCCCAGCGGGACGATATCGTGCCAGGCCTCGTCGAATCGGCGCATCCATTCAGCGAGGGTGTCTGCGTAGTCCTGGCCAAAGCGGCTTATCGTGCACCAATCCAGGCCAACGGCGCGGGTCTCGCGCTTTAAGCGCTCCTCGCTTGGCAACATGCCGCCTGGGAAGATGTACTTCTGAATGAAGTCAGACCGTCTGCGATAGCCGTCGAACAGCTCGTCCTTGATGGTGATGATCTGCAATCCTGCCTGACCACCGCTTTTAAGCCGGTCGCGAACGGCGCTGAAATAGGTTGGCCAGTACTTCTCGCCGACGGCTTCAAACATCTCGATCGAGGCGATGCGATCAAACTGGCCCGTCACATCGCGATAGTCGATCAGGCGAATATCCGCTTTCTCTGCCAAACCATTATCGTACATACGCTTTTTGGCATATTCGTACTGTTCTTTTGAGATGGTGATCCCCGTGACCCGTGCGCCCACCTGCTTGGCGGCGAACTCGGCGAACCCGCCCCAGCCGCAGCCGATTTCGAGCACGGTTTGGTCCTGGGCCAGGCCGATGCTGCGGGCTAGGGCGGCGTATTTCTCGGTCTGGGCGGAGGCCAGGTCTTGCCCCGGTTGCGTGTAGCGCGCCGCCGAATAGGTCATGGTCGGGTCAAGCCAGCGGGAATAGAAGGCATTTCCCAGGTCATAATGGGCGTGGATGTTCCGTTTGGAGCCGTGCTTGGTGTTGCTATGCAAGGCGTGCCGCAGGCTGTGTAACCAGCGCGAGAAGCGCGATCCCGAGCCAAGTTGCTCGATATTATCAAAGTTCATCGAAAACGCGCCCAACAGGGCGGCGAGGTCTGGCGTATCCCATTCTCTCGCAATGTAGCCTTCGGCAAAACCGATATCGCCCGACATCAACGCACGGCGTATGCAACCAAAGTCCTTGATCATCAGTCGCGCGTCCGGCCCTGGATTTTGGCCGACCAGTCGCAAGGTCTCGCCATTCGGCAGAACGAAGGTCAAGGCACCGAAGGACCAATTGCTACCGGCCATCCGCACAGCCGTGCGGAATATGCCCGGCGCGCGCAGCCGGCGTATTTCATCCAAAAAAGCAGCGTTAACGCTCATTAGCGTTCCGTGTCATAATCATTTCCTATAGCATATTTGGCTTCGCCCGCGCGAATCGCGGCCTTGTTTCAGTCCGGCCTTCGCGTCACTTGTCCGCCCCACAGCCCCGGTTCGGGGCGGCACTGGAACCTGTCCTTGACTGCAGTTACGCCCAA
>CANKEA010000027.1 GCA_947480815.1 Caulobacterales bacterium
GACCCGGAAAACTCATCAATCCATCCGCAGCGTCGGCGGCGGAGATACCCAGGCCACGGGCGGCGGCGTAGGCTGCGGCAGCGTTCTGCCAATTGTGGCGTCCGGGCAGGGATTTCGCGCGCAGCAGGTCTGCCACCTCCAGAACCCGCTCACCGGTGGCATCGTAAAGCATACCCTGCAGGGCATAGACCCCACGCCCCATGGCCCGCGCCGCGCTGATCGGCCAGATAGTCCGTTGGTTGGCGGCGGTAATTTCGGTGCAGATGCGCTGACAATAGGGATCGTCAACCCCGATCACCGCGGTGTCGCCACGGGCCTGATTCAGGAACACCCGACGCTTGGCCTCGACATAGCCATCCATGCCGCCGTGGCGGTCCAGGTGGTCGGGTGTGATGTTGAGCAGGACCGCCACATCAGGCTTGAGGCTGCGGGTCAGGTCGAGCTGATAGGACGACAGCTCCAGCACATAGACAGCCCCGCCATGCATGTCTTCCAGGCCCAGCACGCCAAAGCCGATATTACCGCCCACGCGGGTGTCTCGACCGGCGGTGCGGCACAGGTGCCCCAACAGAGCTGTGGTGGTCGACTTGCCATTGGTGCCGGTGATGGCGGCCACCCTAGGCCGTTTATGGGCCGGGGCAGCGTTCACCGCGCGGGCAAAGAGCTCGACGTCGCCGACGATCTCGACCCCGGCATCTTTCGCCTTACTCACGGTCCAGTGCGGTGCGGGATGGGTAAGGGGTGCGCCGGGTGACAGCACTATGGCCTTGATCGAATTCCAGTCTGCGGCGGCAAGGTCGGTGAGGTCGAACCCCTCGGCAGCCGCTTGGTCTCGACTGGCCTGTTTGTCGTCCCAAAGTAGCGGTGTAGCACCACCGGCGACCAGGGCGCGCGCAGCGCTCAGGCCGGTGCGGCCCAGGCCGAACACAGCCACCTTTTCGCCCTCAAAGCCGCGCGCCGGGATCATGGTTTGAGCCGCTCTCCCCTACCGTAGTTTCAGCGTGGCCAGGCCGAGAAAGGCCAGCAGCATGGCAACGATCCAGAACCGGATAACAACCGTACTCTCGGCCCAGCCCAGCTTCTCGAAATGATGGTGGATCGGCGCCATCAGGAAGATGCGTTTCTTCGTGCGCTTGTAATAGGCAACCTGGATCATCACCGACAGCGCCTCAGCGACGAAGAGACCTCCGACTATGCCCAGCACAATCTCATGCTTGGCGCAGACGGCTATGGCCCCAAGCGCTCCGCCCAAAGCCAGAGACCCAGTATCGCCCATGAAGATTTTGGCGGGTGGTGCATTGTACCAGAGAAAGCCCATCCCTGAGCCGATCATGGCACCGCAAAACACCGCCAATTCCCCAGACCCGGGGACGAAATTCAGTTGCAGATAGTTGGCGAAAACGAAGTTGCCGACCAGGTAGGTGATCAGTCCAAACGCCGTGGCCGCGATCATCACCGGCACGATGGCCAGGCCGTCGAGGCCGTCGGTCAGATTCACAGCGTTTGAGAACCCAGCGATCGTTACCGCCGCGAAGGCGAGGTAGAACCAACCCAAATTGAACACTAGGTTCTTGAACAGCGGGAAAACCACGCTCGTCTCAAGCCCAGGCGACATCGCTGATCTGGGCGCGAAAAGGATCAACAGCACGGTGGCCGCGATCGCCACCGCGAACTGGAAGATCAGTTTCTGCACGCTGGAAAGACCGGCGCTCGTCTGTTTGGTCACCTTGGCATGATCGTCCAGGAAACCGAGGATGCCGTAGCTGCCCGTTATTAGCATCACTACCCACACCTGCACATTGCGCAGGTCCGACCACAGCAGGGCCCCTGCGAACAGCCCGGCCAGGATCATGAACCCACCCATGGTGGGTGTGCCGGCCTTTTCGAGCACATGGCGCTGGATACCTTCTTCACGGATCGGCTGACCGCGCCCCTGTTTGGTGCGCATCCAGGCGATGAACCGCGAGCCCATCATCGCCACCACGATATAGGCCGTGACCATGCTCATACCCGAGCGGAAGGTCAGGTAGCGCAGCAGGTTGATAAACGGCACATGCATCTGGCCGTGCGCCGAAAGGTAAAGATAAAGCTCGTAAAGCATCAGACGCCCCCTCCGGATTCAGCCAGCGCAGTCGCAATCAGTCCGGCACTTGACCCGTTAGATCCCTTGACCATTACCGCATCCCCCGGCCTCACCGCGCCTACCACCAAGAGCGCCAGCTCTTCCGCAGTCCGGGCGTAACCGCCCCGGCGATTCAGGGGAAGCGCTTCCCACAGATTGGCCATCAGGGGGCCAGCGCAGAATACGCTGTCCACATTCGCGTCGGCTATTGGTTCCGCTAATGCGGCATGGAATTTGGCACCATCGCGGCCCAACTCAAGCATGTCGGTCATGGCGACAACACGCCGCCCCGGCACGCTGCGCGCACCCAGGCTGCGCAGGGCTGCGGCCATGGAGATCGGATTAGCGTTGTAGCTCTCATCAATCAGGGTGAAGGCACCCTCGGCGAGAGCGATTTTGCGCTCCGCCCCGCGGCCCTCTAAGGGCGTGAAATTGGCCAGAGCGGTCAAGGCCGTGGCGCGGTCTACGTCCAGCGCCTCGAGCATCAACAGCACGCAAAGGCTGTTCGGTCCCCAATGCGCGCCCGACTGGAGCAGGCGATAGAGCAAGGGCTGACCGCCGATCACCGCCTCAACCGTCGCGCCATTTTCATCAGCCTGGAAACCGATTAGACGGGCATAGGCGTCAGGTGCAGCTCCGAAACTGTGCACGCTCGCCCCCACGGCCAAGGCCGCTTGGAGCAACATGGGAAAACAAAAGTCGTCGGCATTCAGCACCGCCACACCGCCGGGCTCCAGCCCCTCAAAAATCTCCGCCTTGGCCTTGGCCACGCCAACTTCGCCATCGAGGAAATTCTCGATATGCACCGGACCGACTGTGGTGATCGCCACCACATGGGGGCGCACCATCTGCGCCAGGGGCCCGATCTCGCGGGCATGGTTCATACCGATCTCGAATACGGCACGCTGTGTTTCGGCCGGCATCCGCGCCAGCGTCAGAGGCACGCCGATGTGGTTGTTATAGGACTTCACAGAAGCATGAGCGCGACCTGCCAGCCGCAGGCCCGCCTCGACCGCGCGCGTCACACTGGTCTTGCCGACTGACCCGGTCACGGCACCGCGACGCGCATCTGAAGCACGAATTCGAGCTTCAATTCCTATTTTTTCCAATGCCTTGAAGACATTTTCTACAGTAACCTTCGGACCATCGACCGGCCGTGACGTTAGTGAACCTGCCGCACCCTGCGCCAGAGCACCGGCAACAAACTCATGCCCGTCGCGTCCGCCTGCAAGAGCCACGAAAAGGTCCCCGGCCTCCACCGACCGGCTGTCGATCGACACGCCCCGCACCTCAAATGCGGCATTCTCTCTGCCGCCCGTGGCAGCCGCAATCTCCTCCGAGGTCCACAGCGGCCGGGTCATGGCGTCAGCCCTAGCGCCTTGGCGGTCTCTTCCACGTCATCGAAGGGATACACTTGGTCGCCCACGGTCTGGCCGCGTTCGTGACCCTTGCCGGCCACCACCAGCACATCACCGGACCCCAACATCGCCACGCCCGCTGCAATGGCGGCGTGACGATCGCCGATTTCTGTTGCGCCGGGCGCAGCATCCAGGATGGCAGCCCGTATCAAGGCCGGGTTCTCGCTGCGCGGATTGTCATCCGTTACAATCACGACATCAGCCAGGGTATGGGCCGCCTTGCCCATCAACGAACGCTTGCCCGTATCGCGGTCGCCACCGGCACCGAACACCACGATCAGCCTACCACGCGCATGCGGCCGCAGGCTCTTGAGCACAGTCTCCAGACCGTCGGGCGTGTGCGCATAGTCGACATAGGCGTCACCGCCCCGTGGCGAAGCCCCCACATATTGCAGCCGCCCGGGCGCGCCCTTCAAAGTTTCCAGGGCCGCAATCACATTGGAGGGCGGGAGGCCCGTCGCAATACAGAGCCCTGCGGCCACAAGCGCGTTATCCGCCTGGAAAGCCCCGGCCAAAGGTAGGCGCACCGTGTAGCTACAGCCCTCCACTTCCAGGTCAATCGTCTGGCCCGCCGGTGTGGCTTCGAGGCGCACCAGTCGAATATCCCGCCCCGCCCGGCCGACGCTGATCAGACTATGGCCATTCACGGCGCAGGCCGCGGCAAACATCGCATAGGCCGGGCTGTCGGCATTCAGCACGGCCGTACCGCCGCGCGGCAGCAGGTCGGTGAACAGGCGTAGCTTTGCCTGGCCGTAGGCCTCCATCGTGCCGTGATAATCCAAATGGTCCTGGCTCAGATTGGTAAAACCGGCGGCGGCCAGCCTCACCCCGTCCAACCGCCTTTGGTCGATACCGTGCGACGAGGCTTCGAGCGCCAGGTGGGTGACGCCGCGCTTGGCGATATCAGCCATCATCCGCGCCAGTTCGCCGGCGTCCGGTGTGGTCAGACCCGGCCCAGTCAGAGTCTCATCATTGGCGGTCAGTCCCAGCGTGCCCAGGCTGGCGGCCGATTGGCCCAGAGCCATGAATATCTGCCGGCAGAACACCGCGACTGAGGTTTTGCCGTTGGTGCCCGTAACGGCCATACAGGTCTTTGGCTGGACACCGTAAAACGCCGCGGCTGCCAAGGCATAGGCCCGCCGTACATCGCTGCTCAGAATGACCGGCGCGGCGACCCCCTCAATGGCCTCGCCTGCCAGAACGGCAACGGCCCCTTTTTCGATGGCCGCAGCCGCAAAGCTTCGCCCGTCAGCCCTTACCCCCGGCAAGGCGGCAAACAGAAATCCGCGCTCCACCTTGCGGCTGTCCGCGGTGATGCCCTCGATGATTGGATCGGTCGCAATGGGGCGATTCAGCAGCGCTGACAGCGGCTGGCCCATCAGTGATCTTCCCCAGACGCGAGGGCCGCCTCTACGGTGGCCTTGTCCGTCGCCGCCACCGGTGCGCGCTTCAGTCCCAGCAGAGGGCCGACCCGGCTAACAATACGCCCGGCCGCCGGGGCGGCGGTCCAACCGCCCGTCGCGAAACCGTAGGTTTCCTTGGTGGCGTGAGGTTCATCCATCAAAACCAGCAGGAAATAGCGCTTGGCTTCCGGCGGGCCGTCGGCCGGGAACACTGCCGCGAAGGAGCTGACCAGCTTGTTTCGGTCGATACGGCCGGCAACCACCTTCTCGTTGGAACCGGTCTTGCCGCCAACGCTAAAGCCTGGTGCATCGGCCTTGCCGCCGGTGCCTTCCAGCACATTCATGCGCAGCAGCCGCAACATGGTCTGCGAGGTCTGCGGCGAGAAAACCCTCCGGCCCTTGGGTTCATGGCCTGGCTCAACCTTGCGGATGGTCAAGGGAACATAGGTCCCGCCGTTCGCGACCGCAGCCGTACCGGCGGCTACCGCCAGGGGCGAGACAGCGATGGCGTTGCCGAATGATGCCGATGCCAGGACGTTCTGGGACCATTTCTGAGGCAACAGCGGGCGCGCTGATTCCGCCAGTTCCACCGGGGCCGATCCAAACAGGCCAAGGTTTCGATAGTAGCCGGTGACGGTATCGGCCCCCATCGCCAGTGCGATCTTAGCAGCGGCGATGTTCGACGAATGCAGCAGCACATGGGGAAGGTCGAGCGTGGTGTCGCCCTTGTCGTAGTCGTGGATCGTCTGAGTGCCGATCGTCAGGGGGTGGGACACATCGAAGGTCGAGTTGAGGCGCACTGTGCCGCTATCCAACCCTTGGGCAACGGTGAAGATCTTGAAGGTTGACCCCATCTCGAACACCGACTGTGCGACGCGGTTTACCAGCGCGTTAGGGTCGGCGGCGCCAGCATTGTTGGGATCGAAATCGGGATAGCTGGCCAGCGCCAGGATTTCGCCCGTGTGCACATCCGTAATCAGACCAACTGCGCCGCGAACTGTGAACTGGTTGGCCGCCTTGCGCAGTTCGTCTTCCAGCGCAGCCTGCACCCGAAGATCAAGCGACAGCGGCACCGACCCGCCCGTAACGGCGGCCTTGCGAACATCTGCATCCAGGGCCTTTTCCGCTCCAGCCAAGCCCGAGCCGGCGCTGTCGGAAAAACCGATCAGGTGAGATGCCGTATTGCCCAGGGGATAGACCCTGCGCTCGTCATCCTCGAAGGACAGGCCGGGTAGGCCAAGGTCATGGATGGCGGTACGCTGATCCGGCGTTAGGCCGCCAATTACAAAGGCGCGTTTGGTTCCGGTGAGCGCTTTGTTCAGCCGCTTGGCCTGAGCCTGCGGAAGAATTGCGGCCAAGGCCTGCTGTGTGCCCTGCACATCCCAGACCTCTCGAGGGTCGACATAGAGCTGGTAGTGCGGAAGATCGACCGCCAGCAAGGCACCGTTACGGTCGGTCAGAGCAGCGCGGGCATAGGGCGAAGCCGACGCGCCGGAGAACTCGGCACTATTGCCGGAAAAGAGCGCCTGGTGCGTCGCGCCAATGCCCATGACGAAAAATGCCAGACCGAAAGCGATCATGACCAAAGCGATACGGCGGCGACTGTCGTGCGGTGATGCGGCAGCGCGGGCACGTTCGAAGGCATGCTCCAGTCGCCAGACCCAACTTCCCAGCCAGCGCCAGGCCAGAGGCAGGCGGACGGGGGCAAATACTGGCCCCGTCATTGCTGGGTGACCTGAGGCGCGGCGAACTGGGCGGTCACCGGCCCGGCGACGGCAATCTTGGCCGCCACCCCAGGAGCACCGACATCAGCCTGGGCGAATACGGGCGGCTCAGCCAACGTGGGCGCTGGGATTGGCTTTTGCCGCTCAAAACGATGCAGATCATCCAGGGCAATTTCCTGTTTCGGACCGATCGGGGCCATGCCCAGCGCTCCCGCTGACAGCGCCTCTAGCCGTCGCGGCTGTTCAAGGTGAGCGACCTCCGCTTCCAGCAAACGGATACGCAGCTTTTCCTGGCGGATCTGAATCTCGACGGAAGCAATCTGGTTGCGCTCACCCCAGGCCATGGTCTTGGCGAGGTAAACCCCCAGGATCATGGCCGCCAGAAGGCCCCAGCCGACCAGGTTGACCACACGGAATCCGCGCCAGCGTCGATCGAAAAACCCAATCATCGCGTCTGGCTCCAGGCCGACGCAGGGGAGCGCGTTCCGGCGCGCAGCTTGGCTGAGCGGGCGCGCGGATTAGTGGCGGTTTCCGCTTCCGACGCGGTTACGGCCTTGCGCATGGAGACCTCAAAACTGGGCGCTGCCCCCTGGGCCACGGGCGGCGCATGTCGCGAACCTGAGGGCAGGTTTCCGCCACGCTCCGTAAAGAACGTCTTAACCATACGGTCCTCCAGCGAATGGAAAGTGACGACCACCAGACGCCCACCGGGTTTCAAGGCCTTTTCAGCGGCAATAAGACCCGCCCCCACTTCGCCGAGCTCGTCGTTGACGGCGATCCGCAGCGCCTGGAAAGTGCGGGTGGCGGGATGGGTCTTGGCACCCTTACGGCCGCCAACCCTGGCCTCGATCACCGCTGCCAGATCGAGCGTACGGGTGAAGGGCTGCTGGGCCCGACGGCGCACGATCGCGCCCACCATGCGCCGGGCATTGGGCTCCTCGCCGTATAGCCGCAGCAAACGCACCAGATCGCCGCCTTCGTATGCGTTGACGATATCGGCAGCCGTGCGCCCCGCGTCGCCCATCCGCATGTCCAGCGGCCCATCGCGCATGAAGGAAAACCCCCGCTGGGCCTGGTCCAGCTGCATGGAGGAGACCCCAAGGTCGAACACCACGCCGTCCACGCTGGCTTCGCCCAGATGTCCCGCCAAGGTCGAGAAACGGTCGTTGATCAGCCTGAATCGACCGCCATCGATCAGGGGCTTGGCGAACGCCATGACGGTCGGATCACGATCGAAACCGATAACCGATGCGCCGGTTTCTAGGATACCGCGGCTATAGCCTCCGGCCCCGAAGGTCCCGTCGATAATCGTTTCGCCGGCCTTAGGCGCAAGCGCGTCCAGCACTTCGGCCAACATGACGGGGGCGTGCGGCCCACTCATCAGACGCGGCGCTGCTGAGCGCGCATAGCCGCCAGGCCCTCGCGGGCGGCGACGCGTTGGGTTTCGCGGTGAATATTAAAGGCCTCGCGCGACCAGATCTGGAAACGGTCACCCAACCCCGTCAGAGATACCCAATCGGTGATGCCGTGCGCATCGCACAGTGCGGCCGGCAGGGTGATGCGGCCTGCGGTGTCGAAGTAGAGCCGGGTCATGCCGCCCAAAACACTGGTTTCTAGAGCGCTGCGGAGGGGATCACCCACGGCCAGCTCGCCGATCAGGGCCTGGTAGCGATCAAACAGCGCTTGTCCACCGGCCTCCAGACAATCGGCTTCGATGGCGGGAAAACAGTAGATGCCATCAAAGCCTTGCAGGGCGGCGCGGAACTCATGCGGTGCCACGATGCGCCGCTTGGCGTCCAACTGCTTTTCGTAGGTAGAAATGAACACGAAAGCCGCCCCTGCCGCGGTCCCGATTGCCGCTCGCGGGACCAAACTGGGTTAGCATGGGATTAACTGGGATACAATGACACTCCTGCCATCTCGCGGCAGTAAGCGCGCGACTAGGCGGTGGCGCGTTCGGTGTGCTTCACTTAGTCATGACCGGAGGCCTAATCGTGTCGACAGAAATTCTAGTCCGCCTGAATGCCCTAAGCTGTACCGACCTCAGCGACGCCATGGACCGGTTGGGAATCCCAGGTCAGTGCCTTGGCATTATGCCGCTGGATCGCCGTTTCCGCCTGGTAGGCCAGGCCTTCACCCTGCTCTATGGCCCCGCCGATGGAACAGCCGGCTCGGTGGGCGACTACATTGATGAGCTTGGCTCCGGCCAAGTCGCCGTCCTGGATGCTCAGGGGCGGACTGACGCAACCTGCTGGGGCGACCTTCTCACCTCCACCGCTTGGCACCGGCAGGTGGCCGGCACAGTGATCGACGGCGTTTGCCGCGACTTTGACCGCTCTATCGAGCTCAACTACCCGATCTTTTCGCGCGGCAACTGGATGCGCACCGGCAAGGACCGGCTGCAGCTGGTCGCCCGTCAGGTTCCCATCACCATAGGCGGTGTCATCGTCGCGCCGGGCGATTGGTTGCGCGGCGACGGCGACGGAGTCGTCAGCATGCCCGCCGCCCGCATCGACGAAATTCTGGACATGGCGGAGGAAGTTCGAGCCGCAGAGGATCGCATTCGCGCCGCGATCGATGCCGGGGTCCCCCTACACCAGGCCCGCGCCGAACAGGGCTATTTCACCCTTCAGTCGCGGCGCTGACGCCCCTTCCGTCATGAATGGACCAGACGGTCTATAAGCCGGGTTCTGTCCCCCGTCCGAAGACGGATGGACGGCCATTCCTCTGGACCGTTCGTCGCCGAACGGTTCTCGCGACCTACCCGGATATCTCAGGCCAGAGACGGCCCTGCCAGCGAACCGGCGCAATATCCCTATTTGGTCTTGCTCCAGGCGGGGCTTGCCATGCCGTCCGCGTTGCCGCGTCCGCGGTGGGCTCTTACCCCACCCTTTCACCCTTTCCGCCGCACAAAAGTGGGCGGTGGTTTGCTTTCTGTGGCGCTATCCCTAGGATCGCTCCCGGCGGGTGTTGCCCGCCGCCTTGTCTCCGTGGAGCCCGGACTTTCCTCGACCTTCTTGCGAAGACCGCGGCCGTCCAACCGTCTGGTCCGCCACCGATAAGCCTTTGGTTTTACTTCAGGTCAAGGTCTGGCTTTGCGCATTAGGTCTGCGATCGGGTGATCCGCAAGGCCCACCTCTGCCCCGGAGCGGTCCTCATCGGCCTTGTTCTGCGACAGCTTGAAGGTCCCTTGCAGCCGGTCCACCACCATCCGGCCACCGACGATACCGCGCAGCATGGCGTCAAACTTTCCGGGGGCCATCTTCTGGCGTGTCCATGGTGCCTTGGGCTTTAGCCGCCCCTCCTCCAGCGCAGAGATGGCGTCGAGCTGGGCAATCAGTTCGGCCTCATTGAGTGGCGCGATCGAGCCCTCGGCCTCGACAGAGACGTAGTTCCAGGTCGGCACCTGGTCGGGGCCCACATACCAATCAGGACTGATGTAGGCATCGTTCCCAGCCGCCAGGATCACCGCACGGAAGCCCTGCACGATGTGCGGTGCCAACATGTTGCCGCGCGACAGGTGGAAATCGAGCGCGATCTCCCCGTCGATCTCCCGCACGATCATCGGTGCCTGTGCGATCAGCGGCGCGCCCTTCACGCTAGCGCAAATGATCGCAAATGGCCGCTCGC
>CANKEA010000028.1 GCA_947480815.1 Caulobacterales bacterium
GCCGCCTGGCACTGCTGACGGTCGGCGTTTTCCGCTCTTTCCATCAATGTGAATTTGTCGACCGTCGAGCTCGACCGCCCTGAGCTGGTGACGGACGTCGCCACCGTGATCCGGCAAAACGGTCTGCCATGAGGTGCCCTGAAATTGGAGATCACAGAAGGCGAGATCATGCGCGATCCTGACCGTGCTATCCGGGTCTTGACGGTCTTGCGTCAGGCCGGTGCCAGCCTAGCCCTCGATGATTTCAGCACCGGCTTCTCGTCACTGTCCTACCGCACGCGTCTTCCCTTGGATTCGCTGAAGATCGACCTCTATTTCGTCCGGACCATGAGCGTCAACGAAGGGTCCGCTACGATCGTCCGCTCGGTGATCAAGCTGGACCGCGACCTCAAGCTAGAGACGGTCGCTGAAGGGGTTGAGGCTGCGGTTATGGCCCAAACCTTAGCGCGCTAGGCTGTGACTATGGCCAGGCCCCGCTAAGAGCGCGCGGCTAGGCCTTTCGCGCCGCCTTCAGGAACACGCTTGGCAAACCCGACAGGTCGCTGAACCAGGCTGCCTCGTTCCAATTTCCCTCCGCCACGAACACCCGCAATGTCAGGGCAAAGTGGGTAAAGACATGTTCGATCTCCCCAGCGTCACGCCAGGCGAGGACGGCGGGCGCGGCGGACTGGGCTTCTGCGTCGGTCCACGGCTTGGCGCGCCATTCACTTGTCGGCAAGGCAAGCATGCCGCCGAGCAGGCCTTTGGTCGGGCGGGTCATCAGGGCGGTCTTGCCGTTTCGGCGCAAGACATAGGCCACACCGTAACGACGCGGACGGAGGGCCTTTGGGCTCTTGCGCGGATAGGTCTGCGGATTGCCATCCGCCAGGGCCGCGCAGGCATGGTCTAAGGGGCAAAGATCGCATAACAGCCCCTTCGGCCGGCATACCGTAGCGCCCAGGTCCATCAGCGCCTGCGCCCAGTCGCCTGGGCGGTCATTTGCCACCAGGCTGTCGGCCAGACGGGTCAGTTCTGGCTTGGCGGCGGGCAGGGGGGTCTGGACCGCGAACAGCCGGCTCATCACCCGCTCGACATTGCCGTCGACCACATTGGCGGGCCGCTGAAATGCAATGGCGGCGATCGCGGCGGCGGTATAGGTGCCGATGCCCGGCAGGGCGCGTAATGCCTCTTCCGTATCCGGAAATATTCCGCCGTGGTCCCGCGCCACGGCGCGGGCGCAGGCCAGCAGGTTGCGGGCGCGCGCATAGTAGCCAAGACCCGCCCAGGCTGCCATAATATCAGCGTCCGGCGCTTCCGCGAGGTCGCCCACCGTCGGCCAGCGGCCCGTAAAGTTCAAAAAATATGGGGTGGCATGCGGCACCGTGGTCTGCTGCAGCATCACCTCTGATAGCCAAACGAAATAAGGGTCAGGCGCAGAATTTGATCCTGGCGGCGTGCGCCAGGGCAGCGTGCGGGCCTGCCGATCGTACCAGCCGAGCAGGGCCTTGCGGAGACGGGCTTGGTCCATGGGCCCTGCATACACTAGGTTAGGGACATGGCCAGACGCACCCGCCCACTGCCCACTGCCGAGGAGGCGCTCGACATCCTGTCGCGCCGCCGTACCCGCCCGCCGTCACGACCGGCACCCTCCGCCGGCAAGACCTTGGCGCCCACGCTCAAGGCCATGGAGGCCAAGTTCGGTCAGGGCGTTAGCGGGTTGCAGAACCGCTGGCGTGAGATCGCCGGCGAAGCCCTGGCCCACCATTCCATGCCGGTGAAGTTCGTCAAGGGCCGCAATGGCGCGGGTGGTGTGCTGGAGCTGAGGGTCGATGGACCCGCCGCTGCCCTGATTCAGCACCAGGCCCCGCAGATTATCTCTCGGGTTGAACTGATGCTGGGCGCGGGATCGATCGCTAAGCTGCGCATCATGCAGGGGCCGGTTCGCGCACCTGCCGCTGCCGCCACACGCACGTCTCGGAGAAGGCCGCCGCTGGACGCCGGTGCCGAGGCTGCCCTGACCCAGGATCTCGCCGCCGCGCCTGACGGACCGATCAAGTCCGCGCTGCTACGCCTGGGCCGCGAAGTGCTGCGCGGCCGAAGTTGACACGACGGCCTTAGACCAGCCACGAAATCGCTGCTAAATATCATCATACTCGCCTGGAATGGCGGAGACTTCCAAGGAAACGCCATGCGCCCTGCAAACCGCCTCTTCTTCGCCGCCGGCCTGGCCCTTAGCCTGGGGCTTGCGGCCTGCGGCCCCAAGGGTGGCGCGGTTACCTCCGAGGACATGAGCCTGGGGAACCCGAAGGCTGATGTAACGGTGATCGAATATGCCTCTGCCTCCTGCGTGCACTGCGCGGCCTGGGACAAGGATGTCTGGCCAGCGTTCAAGGCCAAATACGTCGATACGAACCAGGTTAACTATGTGTTCCGCGAGTTCATTACCTCGCCGCCCCAGTTGGCCGCAGCCGGCTTCCTGCTGGCGCGTTGCGCCGGAAAGGACAAGTATTTCGGTGTGCTGGATCAGGTGTTCCGCGCCCAGGACGAGGTGTTCCGCACCGGCGACATGCGTGGTCCCTTGGTGGCCGTGGCCGCCCAGGCTGGGCTTAGCGAGGATCAGTTCAACAAGTGCGTTGGTGATGAAAAGGCGCTGAATGAGTTGAATGCCCGAGTGGAGAAATATTCTCGCGACGAGCAGATCAACTCGACCCCGACCTTCGTTGTGAACGGTACAAAGCTGGAAGGCGAACAGACCATGGCGGCTATGGACGCGGCCATCGCCGCCGCTCGCGCGAAGAAATAGGCGCAAGCCCCCTCTAAGCCTGTTGATAAGCGGGGCAGGGCGCGGGCTGCGATACCCCGCGCCCTCGACGAGCCACGGAATCGCTGTTTACTGGGTCATTCTCGCCGGGGTCACGGCGACGTCAGGGGATCGCCATGTCTGCCTTTGTCCGCCGTCTCGCCGCCGTCGTTTTGATGATAGTCCTGACCCTTGCCTCGGCCGCCGCCGCTCAGCCCAAGCCCGTGACGGCTGACGACATGCGAATGGGTAATCCTAAGGCCGCGGTCACGGTCATCGAATATGCCTCCCTGGCTTGCCCGCACTGCGGGGCTTGGGACCGGGAGGTCTGGCCGGCTTTCAAGGCCAAATATATCGACACCGGCAAGGTAAACTACGTGTTCCGCGAGTTCATCACGTCCCCTCCCGAACTGGCGGCGATGGGCGTTCTGGTGGCCCGCTGCGCCGGACCCGGTCAGTATTTCAGCGTGATCGACCAGGTGTTCAAGGCCCAGGAGCAGATCTACACCACCCAAGACATGGGTCCGTCCTTTAAGGCGATTGCGGCCAAGGTGGGCCTCAGCGACGCGCAGCTTAACGCCTGTATTGGCGATGAGGCGGCGCTGAGGGCGCTGAATGAACGTGTGAACCGCTGGGTCAATGTCGAGCACATCCGCGCCACCCCGACTTTCGTGGTCAATGGCACGGTGCTGGAGGGCGAACAGTCCCTAGCCGCACTGGATGCCGCTATCGCTGCGACCCAGGCTAAGAAGTAGCCACAGGCAAGGCCGCCGCACACCGTGCAATTCCAGAAACTCCGCCTTTCGGGTTTTAAGTCCTTCGTCGAAGGGACCGAGTTCAAGATCGAGCCCGGCCTGACCGGCGTTGTCGGACCAAACGGCTGCGGCAAGTCCAATTTGCTGGAAGCCCTTCGCTGGGTCATGGGTGCTAACAGTGCCAAGGCCATGCGCGCCGACGGCATGGACGATGTGATCTTTTCCGGTACGGGAAATCGCCCCTCGCGCAATCATGCCGAGGTCGGTCTGACCATCGACAACAGCGCCGGCCTAGCCCCGGGATTTTCTGACCCGGTGTTAGAGGTGGTGCGCCGCATCGACCGTGGGGCTGGCTCGGTCTACCGTATCAATGGCCGCGAGGTGCGGGCGCGCGACGTACAGCTGCTGTTTGCGGACGCCTCGACCGGGGCTAACAGTCCGGCCCTGGTGCGCCAGGGCCAGATTTCCGAACTGATCGCCGCCAAGCCACAGAACCGCCGTCGTATTCTTGAAGAAGCGGGCGGGGTCAGTGGCCTGCACAGCCGCCGCCATGAGGCGGAATTGCGTCTGAGGGCCGCAGAGGCCAACCTCTCTCGCCTTGACGACGTGGCCAAGGAGCTGGAGCAGACCTTGGCCCGCCTGCGCCGCGAGGCGCGTCAGGCCGAGAAATATAAGCGTCTTGCGGCCCAGATTCGCAGCCTGCAGTCGGCTGTACTTTTTGCCCGTTGGACCGCCTCGCGTCATGCGCTTGCGAGCGCTGACCAGGAGGCGCGCGAAGCGATTGCGACCGTCGAGGACGCCAGCCGCGTCGCCGCCGCCGCCAGTACGGCTGCGCTCGAGGCCGAAGCCGCAATCAAGCCGCTGCGCGAAGAGGAGATGGTCGCCGCCGCTGTGCTGAATCAGCTGGCGATTGAGCGTGACCGGCTGGAGCATCAGGCCAAGGCCGCCCAGGACGAAGCCGCGCGTCTGACCTCCGACCTGGCGCGTGCAGCGGCAGATCGGGCCCGAGAATCTCAGATGGCCGAGGATGCCGGTATCGCGGTCGAGCGTCTGGCTGCCGAACTGGCGGAGATCGAGACTGCGATCGCCGCCGCCCCGGAGCATGAGCCGCGCCTGCGCGCCGCTGCCCAGGCATCGGAGACCGCCCGCGCCGAGGCGCAACACAGTGTCGAGGCCCTCGCTGCGCGCATCGCCGCCGACGAGGCCGCGCGCGACGCGGTTGAACAGCGCGTCGAGGATGCCCGTATGCGTTTGGGCCGCGCCAGTCGCGCGCTCGACATGGCCATGCATGAAAGGGCGGAGATCGCGGCCGTCGCCGATCCGGCCCAGGGTGCCGCCCAATCGGATTTCGATAAGGCTCAGGCCGCTCTCGACGCCGCCCGCATTGCCCTCGAAGTCGCCGAGGCTCGCCGTGAGCAGGCAGCCACCGCCGAGGGTGCTGCCCGGGAGTTTGTCCGCGCGGCCGAGGCTCAATTGGGTCGGCTAAAGACCGAGGCGCGTGGCCTGGCTCAGCTTAGCGCCCCGCGCACCGGTGGCGGCTATGCCAGGGCCCTAGACGCCGTGACCCCCAAGCCAGGACTGGAAGCTGCCCTCGCGGCCGCCCTGGGGGATGATCTGGATGCCGCGCTGGACCCCAAGGCTGCGGCCTACTGGGCGGGCCGCGAGGCCGCCGGGCCGACTTGGCCAAAAGGTATCGAGCCCCTGGCACCGCTGATCGGTGCCCCCTCGCAGCTCGCCGCGCGCCTGGCCTTCACCGGCTTGGTCGATCGTGCCGATGGGCCGCGCCTCCAGGCCGACCTTCTGCCCGGTTGCCGTCTGGTTTCGCACGAAGGCGACCTCTGGCGTTGGGATGGATTTACCGCTCGCGCTGATGCCCCACGCCCAGCCGCGGTGCGGCTAGAACAGCGCGCCCGCCTGGCTAAGATCGAGAGTGAGCTCGAGGCGCTCGAGCCTAAGGCTCGCCTTGCCGCAGAAGCACACCGGGCGGCTGTGTTGACCCGTGCCGAGGCTGACGCCGCGGTCCGCGATGCCCGACGTGGGCCCACGCAGGCCGAGCAGTCTCTGTCTCGGGCGCGCAACGCCCTTGAGGCCCTGGCCCGCGAAGCCGCTCGCCGTGACGCCCGCCGTCAATCCCTCGACGACACCGTGGCCCGCTTCGAGGCGGATCGCAGCGAGGCGCAGGGGTTGCTTGAAACCGCCCAGGCGGCTTTCGCCGCCCGGGCACCCGCTGAAGATCTGGCTGGCGACCTGGAGGCGGCGCGCAACCGGTCCGCCGCCGCGCGCGAGGCGGCTTCCGAAGCCCGTGCGGCGCTGGACCGCGAGGTCGGCGAACGCTCTGCCCGTAGCCGCCGTAGCGACGCGGTGTTGCAGGACCGTGACGATTGGGCCGCCCGCGCCGCCGCCGCCGCAAAGCGTCTTGTCGCGTTGGAAACCGAAAGCGCTAAACTGAAAGCTGCTCTCAAGGGGGCCAAGGAAGCGCCCAAAGCCCTGCAAGCCAAGCTCTTGGCCCTGTTTGACCAATTCGCTGCCGCCGAAGCCCGCCGCGGCAAGTCGTCCGACGCCCTGGCCGCAGCCGAATCATCACGCAATGACGCAGACCGCGCGGCTCGCGAATCTGATGCGCTGGCAGGGCAGGCGCGCGAACGCCGTGCAATCCTGACCGAGCGGCTCGATGCCGCCCGCGAGCGCCTGGCCGAATCGGCGGCGCGTATCCGCGAAACAGCGCATCTAGAGCCCGAGGCTCTGGGCAAGCACCTATCGGACGAGGCCATCGCCATTCCGAGCGACGGCGCCGGCGTCGAGCTGCATCTGGCCAATCTGGAGCAGGAGCGAGCCGCGATTGGTCCGGTTAATCTGCGGGCTGAGGAAGAGGTGAGCGAACAGGCCGACCGGCTGGATGTCCTGCGCAAGGATCGCTCCGATCTTTCGAAGGCCGTGTCCCGGCTGCGCGAGGGCATCGAGGCCCTCAATGCCGAAGGCCGCGAGCGGCTGATGGCGGCCTTCATCATCATCGATGGCCACTTCCGCACCCTGTTCGCCGCCTTGTTCGATGGCGGTCAGGCCGAACTTCGGCTGGTTGAATCGGACGACCCGCTGGAGGCGGGACTGGAAATCTACGCCTGCCCGCCCGGCAAGCGGCTGGCATCGATGAGCCTTATGAGCGGTGGCGAGCAGGCCCTGACCGCCAGCGCCCTGATCTTCGGGGTGTTTCTGGCCAATCCGGCCCCGATCTGTGTGCTCGATGAGGTCGACGCGCCGCTCGACGATGCCAATGTCGACCGTTTCTGCAACATGCTGGACGAGATGCGTCGGCGTACAAATACGCGTTTCATCGCCATCACCCATCATGCGGTGACTATGAGCCGGATGGACCGTCTTTTCGGTGTGACCATGCCCGAGCGCGGCGTCTCACAATTGGTCTCAGTGGACCTTCGGGCGGCGGAAGCTCTCGTGGCACAATAAAGTATCAGAGACGATGTCGCCCAATTTCGTCGTTTAGGCATAGAATTCCAATACTTAGAGGGGGTCCAGCCAGCCTTGACGCACCGCCCTCGCCTCTATAGGTTCCGCCGCGATCAAGGGGCGGGGCATCAGTTTCACCCAAACACGATATTGTACACTCATGGCTCCTGCTGATGGTACGCGCGAAGAGGCGGTAAAGCGCCTCGACGAACGGGCTGAGGCTCTCAGGGCCCGGACCCAGGGTCCGACGGTGTCGCATGCCGGTGAACAGGCCGTAAGCCAGGCCTATCGCATCATCGCCGAACTCATCGGGGGGGTGCTGGTTGGGATGGCGGCCGGGTTCATTGTGGATCGGGTGCTTAAGACCACGCCGTGGGGTCTGATTGGGGGTGTCCTGCTTGGATTCGCCTTATCGATCTGGATGGCGCGGCGAACGGCCAACCGCCTGATGGCGCTGGCCAAGCAAGATTCGGAGCCGCTTCCTTCGGTTCCGTTTGACGACGACGAGGAGTGACCTGGGCCAATGGCCGCCGATCCAATTGAGCAGTTCAAGATCGAGAAGCTTGTCGATTTCGGCACGGTGAACCTGCCCGTGTTCGGCAAGAGCGATCTGGCTTTCACCAACTCGCACCTGGCGATGACCATCGCCTTTGTGATGGTGGTAGGCTTCCTGACCCTGGCCACATCCAAGATGCAGGTCGTGCCTGGGCGTTGGCAGATTGTCGGCGAAACCCTGTTTGGCATGATCGATAATCTGGCCGAATCCATAATCGGCCATGACGGTAAGAAGTACTTCCCGTTCGTGTTCACGGTTTTCATGTTCATTCTGGCGATGAACGTGCTGGGCCTGATGCTTACCTTCACGGTCACCTCCCAGCTTGCCATCACCGCCACCTTTGGCTTGATCACCATTGGCCTGGTGCTGATCATTGGCTTCGTCAAGCACGGCTTGGGCTTCTTCAAGCTCTTCGTCCCGTCTGGTGTGCCGATCGTGCTTTTGCCGGTGATAGTGCTGATCGAATTCGTATCCTTCCTTCTGCGCCCTGTGACCCTGGCTCTGCGTCTGTTCGGCAACATGCTGGGTGGCCACGTGGCCCTGAAGGTCTTCGCCGGCTTCGTGGTGGCACTGGGTGCCATGTCGGCTGCAGGCGGGGTTAGCCTGCTGGGCCTGCCCGGTGCGGCGCTGTCGCTTAGCATGGTGGTGGCGCTCACCGCCCTGGAATGCCTTGTCGCCTTTTTGCAGGCCTTTGTGTTCGCCGTGCTGACCTGCATCTACCTCAACGACGTGGTCAACCTCGGCCACGTTCACTGACCCCCTTCAACTGACACCTCCAACAAGCGAGAGACATCATGGATCAAGAAGCGGCTAAGCAAATCGGTGCGGGTCTCGCGACCCTCGGCATGATCGGCGCCGGCATCGGCGTTGGCAACATCTTCGGCAGCTTCCTGACGGGCGCTTTGCGTAACCCGTCGGCCGCAGCCAGCCAGATCGGCAACCTGTTCGTCGGCGCGGCCCTGGCCGAAGCCCTGGGCATTCTGTCGTTCGTGCTGGGCATCCTGCTGAAGTACGGCTGAGCCAGGCTCCAAGGAGCCTCAGCATGGCTGACCAGACCACCGCCACGACCCAGGCGCCGGAAGAGACCGGCGGCCTGCCGCAGTTCCAGTTTCAGCACTGGGCGGGCCAGATCGGCTATCTGCTGATCTTGTTCGTGGCCCTGTATGTGTTGATATCGAAGGTGTTCGCGCCGCGCATCCGCCGTGTGTTCGACGAGCGTGCCCGGGTGATTAGCGAGGCCATTACAAGCGCTCGCGCCGTGCAGACCGAAGCCGCCGCCCAAGCCGATGCCGCCAAGCGTGCCCTGGCCGATGCGCGTGCCTCGGCCCAGAAACTTGCGTCCGACTCTAAGGCCAAAGCCAATGCTGAGGCCGCCGAGCGTGAGGCGGTGCTGGAGTCCGACCTGGCTGAAAAGCAGGCTCAGGCGGAGGCTCGCATTCGTAACGCCCGCGACGCGGCCATGGGTCATCTCTCTGACGTGGCGACCGACGCCGCCCAGGCGATGGTTGAGAAACTGACCGGTGCCAAGACCTCGCGCGAGGCGATCGCCGCCGCCGTGGCCAAGGCCTAGGATACAAAGACATGCCAGCCTTCTTCGAGACCGCTTTCTGGAGCGCCGCCAATACCGAGCTTTGGGTGGCGGTTGGCATGATCCTGTTCCTTGGCGTGGTCTATCTGGCTGGGGGTTTCAAGACGGCCATGGGCGGGCTCGACGCAAAATCGGCCAAGATACAGGCTGATCTTGACGAGGCCGCGCAGATCCGCGCCGAGGCGGAGGCCATGCTGGCGGGTATTCGCCTGCAGCGCGACGAGGCCGAGATCCAGGCAAAGGCTATGATCGCCGCCGCTGGCGAGGAGGCCGCGCGCCTATCCGCTGAGGCGAAAGTGAAGCTGGAAGACAGTGTCGCTCGCCGCGGTGCCCTGGCCGAGCGCAAGATCGAGGTGGCGCAGCAAGAAGCGGCCAGTCAGGTGAAGGCCGCCGCCGTCGATATGGCCGCCCGCGCTGCTGAAACGATCCTGGCCGCGCGATTGGCCGGGTCGAAGTCCGACGCCCAGACTGACAAGGCGATTGGTGAGCTGGCGACAAAGCTGCAATAGAATGTGTTAGGCTGCGGCCTTGGCCACCGCCTTGCGCGCCGCCCGCCGTTTCAGCGACTTGCGCATTCGCACCATGACCCGCCATCTCGCCGGCAGGACCAACCGCTCCATGCGCAGGGTCTGTTGCCAGGCCACCTGCAGAACCTCGGGTTCACGCCGCAATAGCCGGCGGATCGGGAAGATCAACTTGGGGTGTGCGCGCTGGAAGCGCACAAACTGACGGCGTGCTGCGAAC
>CANKEA010000029.1 GCA_947480815.1 Caulobacterales bacterium
CTTTAGGCCAGGCATGGTGTTGACCAGCGGTGCAAACGGCTTGCCAAATCTCGCCAGGCCTAGGGCCATGCGGAAGCGCTTTGGGTGCGGCAGGACAAAAGCCAGCACGGCGCGCAACACGCGGTCAATCAGCGGGCGGCGGTAGTGTTCTTCGATATAGGCACGAGCGTGATCGACCAGGTGCATGTAGTTGACGCTGGACGGGCAGGTCGTCTTGCAGGCGAGGCATGAGAGGCAGCGGTCGATATGCTTGACCACCTCTGGAGACGGCACGCGCTGATTTTCCAGCATGTCTTGCATCAGGTAGATGCGGCCGCGCGGCCCGTCGAGCTCATCACCGAGCAGTTGGTAGGTCGGGCAGGTGGCGTTGCAGAACCCGCAGTGCACGCACTTGCGGATTTCGCTCTCTGATGAGGCCATTTCCGGCTTGGCCAGCTGGGCGGCCGTGAACCTAGTTTGCATTGGCCACCTCATGGAAGCGGCCGGTCTCGAACACCCCGTTCGGATCAAAGGCGCGGCGCACGCGGGCCTCTAGCGCGGCCACGCCGTTCGCTTGCGGATGAAGGGCCGGCACAATTCGGCGCATCGCTTCGGGCGCGCGAACCAGTATCGCGTGGCCGCTGGCGGCCGCCGCCGCTGCTCGCACCCGGGCCGGGTCGCCGTCTAACGTCAGCCAAGTCAGGCCGCCAGCCCAATCGAACAGCCATTGAGCGCCGAACGGCTCCAGGGCAGCCACCAGGGATGGGGCGGTGGAAGGCGGGGTGGCGATGCGCCAGAGCGGGGCGGTTCCAGCCAAGGGGGCCAGGGTGCGCAGATCGGTCCAGACCTTGCCAGCCGTCGCGGCGTCGACCCTCCCGACCGCGCCGAATTCAGCCAAGGCCACCTCGATCATGGTGCAGCGAGCCGCCACCGAGGGGCCAAAGCCCTCGACACGTAGGGCGGTCAGCGAAGCGCCGCCGGCGAGGGCGGCGGGAAGATAGGCTGCGGCAGAGACATCAGCCTGCGAGCCCATGGCCCGAGCCATGGCGGCAACGGCCTGCGTTGGCGAGAGGCCCTCAACGATACAGGTGGCTGACTCACGGCCGCGCGGCAGCACCTTCAGCGTCA
This sequence comes from Caulobacterales bacterium, assembly GCA_947480815.1. Classification (GTDB taxonomy): domain Bacteria; phylum Pseudomonadota; class Alphaproteobacteria; order Caulobacterales; family Caulobacteraceae; genus Caulobacter. Next base: position 1,108 of record CANKEA010000029.1, read on the forward strand.
GCTGGGTCATGGCGAAAAGACGCCCCCAGCTCCCCGCCGCCAGCTTGGGCAAATCGTAGCCAGTAACGTTCTTGACCACCTTGGCACCGGCGACGAAGCGCTCACCACGCCCGGAGATGCCTTCGAACCCGAGCAGGTGATCGCGCGCACCGCCGCCTGAGACGCGGCGCGATCCGGCTACCCCGGCGGCGATGACCCCGCCGATGGTCGCCGCACCCGCAACCTGACCCAACAGCGGTCCGTGGTCGAACGGCTCGAAGGCGAGCATCTGATTTTCGCTCTCAACCAGAGCCGAGATCCCTGAAAGGGGTGTTCCCGCTCCGGCGGTCAGCACCAGCTCGGCGGGGTCATAGTCAATCACGGTGTCAAAGCCGCTCATATCCAGAATCGGGGCGTTGCGTGGAGCGCCGATCGTGGCCTTGCTACCGCCGCCGCGGATTTCCAGCGGAGCGTCGGCACGCACAGCGTCAGCGATGGCGTCGATGACGTCATTGGAGGTCGATGGCTTGGGCAAGCTGGACGCGTTCAAAACCGGGGCAGGTCCGGAAAGGGCAGGGCACCGCCATGGATGTGCATCCGGCCCAGTTCGGCGCAACGGTGCAGAACTGGAAACACCTTACCCGGATTGAGCAATAGCTTGGGATCGAACGCGCATTTGATCCGCTGCTGATGCGCGAGGTCCGCCTCACTGAACATCACCGGCATCAGGTCGCGTTTCTCAACGCCCACGCCATGTTCCCCGGTCAGCACCCCGCCAACCTCAACGCAGAGCCGCAGAATGTCGGAGCCGAAGGCTTCAGCCTGTTCCAGCTGGCCCGGCTGATTGACGTCGTAGAGAATAAGCGGATGCAGGTTGCCATCGCCGGCGTGGAAAACATTGGCCACGGCTAGGCCGTATGACTTCGACATCTCCGCCATCCGGGCCAGCACCTCAGGCATCCTGCGGCGAGGTATGGTGCCGTCCATGCAGTAGAAGTCGGGTGCCAGCCGTCCCATGGCCGGAAACGCCGCCTTGCGCCCGGCCCAAAATGCCAGCCGTTCAGCCTCGCTGGTGGAGGTGCGGCATGACACGGCGCCGCTGGCATTGGCGATGGTCTGGACCTCGGCACACAGGTGATCGCATTCGGCCTGCGGTCCATCGAGTTCAACGATGAGCAGGGCCTCCACATCGAGGGGATAGCCGACCTGGACAAAGGCCTCGGCGGCCTGGGTGGCCAGCTTGTCCATCATCTCCATCCCGGCCGGGATGATGCCGCCGGCGATCACATCCGCCACGCACTTGCTGGCCTGTTCCACGCTGGGGAAACCGATCAGCAGTGCCCGCGCCGTCTGCGGCTTGGGCAGAATGCGCACTGTCACTTCGGTCACGACGCCCAGCAGACCCTCGGACCCGACCACCACCCCCAGCAGGTCCAGCCCGGCCGGGTCTAGGCTGCGGCCACCCAGCCGGACCACTTCGCCATCCATCATCACAATCTGCACGCCGAGCACATTGTTGGTGGTCAGGCCGTACTTTAGGCAGTGCACCCCACCTGAGTTCTCGGCAATATTGCCGCCGATGGAACAGGCGATCTGGCTAGACGGATCGGGTGCGTAATAGAATCCAGTGTCCTCCACTGCGCGAGTCACAGCCAGGTTCGTCACCCCCGGCTGAACCACGGCGAGGCGGTCATAGTAGTTGATGTCCACAATCCGATTGAACTTAGCCATGCCCAGCAGCACAGCGTCGGCCAGGGGCAGGGCCCCGCCCGACAGGGATGTTCCCGCACCGCGCGGCACCACTTTAACGCCTTCCGCGTGACACCAGGCCAAGATGGCACTGACCTGTTCGACTGTTTCTGGTAGCACAACCGCTAAGGGCGGCTGCCGGTAAGCGGTGAGGGCGTCGGTCTCATAGGGTTTTAGGGCGTCGGGATCGGCGATGACGCCCTCGCCCGGAACGATCGACCGCAGGCGGGCGACGATCTCTGCGCGACGCGATAAAACCGCCTGGTCTGCTTCCGGCATCTTCATGATTGCAGACCCTAGCGCCGGCGCAGGCGAGGCGCCAGCTTAACGCTGGCTGAACCGACGCCCGGCAAGGCCAGCCGCGATATTGATCTTCTGAATATCGATCGTACCTCCAGCGATCCCCCAGCCAATGGCGTCACGAAGCCTTTGCTCCATCCGATTCTCACAGCTGTAGCCATACCCGCCCATGATTTGCAGCCCGGTCATGGCCACTTCACGCACCATCTCGTTGGCGAAGCATTTTGCGACGCTGCTTTCTAGCGGCGAGGGCAGGCCATCGGCGGCATTCTGGGCGGCGCGCCAGATCAGCAGGCGGCTGGCCTCCGTCTTCATCGCCATGTCGGCCAGTTTCAGCTGGACGGCTTGGAAATCGACAATCGCTTTGCCGAACTGGCGGCGCTCCTGGGCATAGGCCAGGGCTTCATCCAGCGCCGCCTGAGCAATGCCAAGGCACATGGTGGCGTTACCGCAGCGCTCTAGATCGAACGCCTCCATGAGCTTCTTGAAGCCGCCCGCCGGCACGATCAGATTGTCGACCGGGACCTCGACGCCATCGAGGAACACATCGCTCGACGGGATACCGCGAAAGCCCATCAGCTGTTCCGGCAAGCCAAAGCTCAGCCCTGTTGAGCCCGCCTCTACAAGTACCGCACCGATGCCTGCGGCGCCGGGCGCATCCGACATCTTGCTGTAGACCACATAGGCGTTGGCATGGCCGCCACCGCTGCACCATCGCTTCTGGCCAGTGACGGTGATGTTGTCGCCGCTGATGACCGCTCGGGTGGTCAGGTCGGTCAGGGCCGATCCGGCCTGCGGTTCGGACATCGACACGGCCACAACAATCTCGCCGGAGACGACCTTGGGAATGATCCGCGATTTCAGGCTATCGGAGCCGAAATGTAGCACTGCGCGTACCGGCCCCACGGCACTCTCGAACACTGGGAAAGCCACCGCCGGGGAGATTTTGGCGAACTCCTCTAGCACGATCAGCGCCTCGAGCGTGCCCAGACCCAAGCCGCCGTATTCCTCCGGCGTGTTGATGCCGAGGAAACCTTGCTGCGCATAGCGTCGTCGCCATTCGATCGGCACGGCATGGTTGGTCTGTTCGAGTTCGGCCGCCAAGGCTGGCAGTTCGGCCCGCGCGAAGCGCCGCGCCGCATCCTGCAGTGCACGCCGATCTTCATCGAGCCGAAAGTTCATGCCATCTCTCCGCGACAGGTGGTGAAGGTGTCAGGTCCATTCGGTCATCGCAACAGACGCCGCCTTGCTGCGCGGCCTTTGATATTGCGGCCCGCCATGCCAATTCCGCTAAGGGTTTTGATGATCCCGTTCAGTTCGGGTGAGGACGACCGCGATGCTGTTTTCCGCCGACGTTAAATCCCGCCTGCGATTGCTGGCGGAGAGTTACGAGCGCTTGTCAGGTCGGCCGCTCGCCCCGCCATCGGCGGATCTGGCCACCTGGCTCTGGAACCATCCTGCCGCCATCGTCGCCCACGGCACGCAGGCAGATCCGGTGTTCTTTTTTGGCAACCGCACCGCGCTGGGCCTGTTCGAATTGGACCTCGAGGCTTTCACCCGGCTGCCTTCGAGACTTTCGGCCGTGTCGATGCTGCGGGATGAGCGTGAGCGGTTGCTGGCCCGTGTTACGGCGCACAACATCATCGAAGACTACAGCGGCGTGCGCGTCTCCTCGACCGGCCACCGTTTCCGGATTGAGCGGGCCACGGTCTGGAACCTGCTCGACGAGGCCGGTGAACTCCATGGCCAAGCCGCGCTGTTCGAGCACTGGACGCCAATAAGCTAGGCGGCTGGCGGTCTGGCCCATCAAGCGCTAGCCTGTGTGATAAGGCAGCCTCAACGCCATCCAAAAAGGAGCGTCAAACCCATGCGCCGCATCGCCATTTTCAGCCTGACCCTCGCCGCCCTGATCGCGGGCACAGCCCAGGCGGAAGTTGTTCGAATCCAGATCGACAGCCGTGCGTCCCTACCTGGAAATACCGGCCCCGTCGGGCCTTATGAGCTGATCCGTGGCAAGTTCTTTGGCGAATTGGATCCGAAGGATCCCAAGAACGCCATCATTCAGGACATCACCTCCGCCCCGCGCAACGCCAAGGGCAAGGTCGAGTATTCCGCCACCTTCTCGATGTCCAAGCCGGTCGACATGAGCAAGGCCAACGGCTTCCTGTACTATGACGTCGCCAACCGCGGTGGCATGCGACTGGAGGCCGAGCCAACGGGCCGCGTCCATCTGACCAGCGGCTGGCAGGGCGACATCCCCGCGTCTGAGACCCTGCAATATGGAACCTTCCCCGTGGCCAAGGGTCCCGGCGGCAAGTCTATTGTCGGCCCAGCCATCGCCCGCTTCGTTGACTTCGCTCCCGGTGCCCAAAGCCTGCCGATGCGCGGCGGCAACGCCCCCGGTGTGCCGCGGCCCGCGCCCGCCTCGATGGACACCAGCACGGCCAAACTGGTCCGCCACTTGAAGGTCGGTGACGCCGGCGAGCCGATCGCCGCCACGGACTTCGCCTTTGCCGACTGTAGCAAGACGCCGTTCCCAGGCACGCCCGACCCTGGCCAGCTGTGCGTTCGCGGCGGGTTCGACGCCAAATACGCCTATGACCTAGTCTATCAGGCCAAGGATCCGATTGTGATGGGCATTGGCCTCGCCGCCACCCGCGACATCATTTCCTTTATGCACAATGCGCCCGATACGCCCGCCGCCCCTAATCCGGTGGCCGGCAAAGTCAAGTATGTGGTCGGCACGGGTGTCTCGCAGTCGGGCAACTTCCTGCGCAGCATGATCAACCTGGGGTTCACCATCGACGAGAAGGGCCGCAAGCTGTTTGACGGCGCTATTCCGATCATCGCTGGCCGCCAGAGCGCCCTGAATATCCGCTTCTCCGCCCCAGGCGGCTCGTCGTTCACCTACGACGGGGGTAATGAGGGGACGGTCACCTGGACCCGCTACAACGACACCGTGCGGGATGAGGGTACGCATAGCCTGCTTGATCGCTGCAACACCAGCAAGACCTGCCCCAAGGTGATCGAGACTTTTGGCTCAACCGAGTTTTGGAATATCCGGATGTCGCCCGATCTGGTCGGCGTCGATGGCAAGGCCGACCTGCCGATCCCGCCTAATGTGCGCCGCTATTATAATCCAAGCGTGAACCATGGCGGGGGCAACGGCGGCTTTTCGACCGTGACCTTGCCCCCACCCTCTGCGGTGCAACTTCCGGCTCAGCGTTGTCTGCTGCCAGCCAATCCCAACCCCACCTCCGACACCGTCAAAGCGCTCTATGTTGCTATGGAGGGCTGGGTCGCCAAGAACGCCGAGCCGCCCCCCAGCCAGTATCCGCTGCTATCGAAGGGTGAGCTTCTGAGCCCGGCCGAGATCGCCAAGATCGCGCCTGCCATTCCCGGCAAGCCGCACGCCGGTGATGTCTACAACCCCTTCTACGACTACGACTTCGGGCCTCAGTACAATCGCGTTGACGTCAGCGGTATCATGACCAAGCTGCCACCCACCTGGCGTGAACTGCCGCTTCTGATGCCCAAGGTGAACAGCGATGGCAATGAGGAAGCCGGCGTGCAGTCGGTCAATCTGCAGGCACCGCTCGGTACCTACCTGGGCTGGAACGTCATGGCAGGCGGTTACTACAAGGGCCAGAACTGCGGCTACCAAGGAGGCTTCATTCCGTTTGCCACGACCAAGGCCCAGCGCATGGCCGCGAAGGACCCACGGCCCTCGCTAGAGGAACGCTATGGCGATCATGCTGGGTTTGTCGCCAAGGTGAAGGTTGCGGCCGACGAGCTAGTGGCGGAGCGTTACCTGCTGCCCGAAGACGCTGCTAAGCTGGTGGCCGATGCCCAGGCCAGCAAGGTGTTGGTCCCCGAACCCTATCTGTAACGGGGTCGAGTCTGGGCTCGTCCATCGGGCGCGCGAGGCGCCGCGATTCACCGGATTTCCAATCGCCGATACTACCCTGCATGCGCCCGCAGTTTACACTTCCGCGATTGCCGAAGGGCGCTCGGTAGAAGAGGCCGATCCTAAGAGCCACGCCGCCGTCGAGATTGTCTGACTGTGGGGTGAACTGGAAGCCAGTCTTACCCAGCCGATCCTTCGGCGCTTGCGCGGCTGAGGTCGCGCGTTTGGCATCTCGACTTTTCGTTCCGGCGCTGAGACTGTAGCGAAGATTGCAACTAAGGCCCTTAGTAGACAAGAGGTTGAAAGCTCCATGGAAGACCTGACCTCGGCGCGCCGCGACCTGCTTATCGGTGGCCTGATGGCCGCCATGATGGCCTCACTGGCCGGTGAAACTTCGGCCAGCCCGCTCAATCCCGAACAGACCATCATCATCCCCAAGGCCAAGATTCCGTGGGCCCCTAATCCGGCCTATCCCGCCGGGTGCCAGGACAACTGTGTGCTGGTCGGCGATATCAACAAGCCTGGCCTCTACCTCACCCTGATCCGTTGGTACCCCGGCTACATGAGCGCACCGCACACCTATGTGACCGACCGCATTTGCATGGTGTTGTCTGGGGATTGGTACTGCAACAGCGGCCCAGACTTCGACCCGGCAATGACCGTTCCTGTCCCGGCTGGCAGCTTCGTTCGCCGCGTTGCCGGGACGCCACACTATGACGGTGTTCCATCGGGCAAGCCGCAACCTTGTGAAGTGGCTGTGTTTGGCATGGGTCCGGTCCAGTACAAGCTGACCGATCCAACAAAGCCGGGCTGGCGTGCCGCCTAGACGCAAGCACCGTCCTGGCCTTAGCTGGGCCATGGCCAAGTCGCCCAAGGAATCCATCTCGCGCTCGATGCGCATCGCAGACCTGGCTTTCGACCGGCACAAGCGGGGCGTCCGCAGTTCGACCTGCGTTAGCCCTAACAACTAGCCGCCTCCCTATCCTGGCCGGCCTTTTGGGCCTGGCTTTTGCCGCCGTGGTGCTGCTGAATCTGGTCTTCGCTGTGCTGTATGTGCAGCAGCCCGACGCGGTGCTGAACCTGCGCCCTTACGACGTGATTGGGGCCATGTTCTTCAGTCTGGAGACCCTGGCCATCGTCGGCTAGGGTGGGATGGCCCCCAGCAGCACCTATGGCCATACGGTGGCGTCGACGAGATTCTGACGGGGATGACCTTCACGGCCATCTTCATCGGCATTTTGTTCGTGCGCTTCTCTCGGCCGCAGGCTCGAATTCTTTTCGCCGATGTGGCGGTAATCACGCTTCACAACGGCCTTCCAACCCTGATGCTGCGTATTGCCAATGGCCGGCTCACCCTGCTGACCCATGCCTTGGCGCGCCTTTCGGTGTTGACTGCAGAGACCTCACCCGAGGGAAGCGTGTTCCGCCAGGTACAAGGCCTCAAGTTGGTGCGCGACGATATGCCGATCTTCCCCCTGACCTGGACCTTGATGCATGTGATTGATGAGACCAGTCCCTTGTTCGGCTTGGAGCCGGAAGCGTTGGAGGCGGGCAAGGCCCGCTTCTTCGTTTCTGTTCAGGCGCAGGACTCCGCCATGGGCGCCACTGTGCATGGCCTCAATACCTTCCTGCCCAGCCAGGTCGCTTATGGTAAGCGCTACAGCGACGCAGTGATGGTCGGCGACTCTGGCCGGATCATTACCGATATCTCGCGGCTCAGTCTGATCGAATAGGGGCCAAGATGTGTGCCGCGCGGCAATTCGCCATTGAGGGCAGGCCCCCCTCGGCGCAGTAATGGCCAGCAGGCCTTAAGGAAGTAAAACCGTGAAACCCACGAACACCATCTTCACCGCGGTCCTCGCGGCCTTGGTCTTTGCCCCCGCCTCCCAGGCTGCGCCGGCCAAGCCAGTCGCCGCTGCGGCCATCATCGGGGGTGCGGATTACAAGGCTGCCGTCGCCGCGCTCGATGCAGACTACGACCGCTATGTCAGCGAGATCGTCAAGCTGACGGAAATCCCGGCCCCGCCGTTCAAGGAGACCGCCAGAGGCAACGCCTACATGGCCATGTTAAGGGATGCGGGCCTCACCGATGTTGAGATGGATGGCATCGGCAATGTCATGGGTGTCCGTAAGGGAACCGGCAGTGGCAAGCTGATCGCAATCGCCGCCCACCAGGATACGGTGTTTCCGCAGGGCACCAACGTGACCGTCAAGCGCACTGGCTCAATCCTGGCAGCCCCTGGCGTTGGCGACGACACCCGGGGTTTGGCAACGCTGCTGGCCTATATCCGCGCCATGGATAAGGCGGGGATCAAGACCAGAAACGACATCCTGTTCATTGGCAATGTGGGCGAGGAGGGCGAGGGCGATCTGCGCGGCATGCGCTATCTGTTCAGCCACAAGGGCCGGTACCACGACCGGATCAGCGCCTTCATCACCATGGATGGTGGCGGTGTCTTTGTGCTCAACGGTGCCACGGGCTCGAAGCGTTACCGCGTCACCTTCACCGGCCCTGGTGGACATTCCTACGGCAATTTCGGCATCGTCAATCCGATGGCGGCGCTTGCTCAGACCATCAGCCAGTTCGAGGCGATCGCTGTGCCGTCGAAGCCTAAGACCACTCACGTGGCCAGCGTGGTCGGTGGCGGCACCTCCGTTAATGCGATCCCGTTCAGTGTCTTTCTTGAGGTCGACATGCGCTCGGAGGATCCGGCCGAACTGGCCAAGGAGGAGCAGGCCTTCCTGGCCATCGTTCCCGCCGCCGTGGCGCAGGAGAACAAGATC
>CANKEA010000030.1 GCA_947480815.1 Caulobacterales bacterium
CTCGAGCCCACCGACAGCCACATCAAGATTCCTCACATGGGCTGGAACAGCCTGAGCGGCGTTTCCGAACACCCGCTTTTGGCCGGCCTTCCGCCGCAGCCGCACATGTATTTCACGCACTCCTATGCCTTCTATCCCGACGATCCAGCGGCGGTGATCGCCTCCGTCGATCATGGAACGACCTTCGCGGCCGCGGTCGCGCGCGGCAATGTAGCCGGGGTGCAATTCCACCCCGAGAAGAGCCAGGCCAACGGTCTGAAGCTGCTGACGAACTTCATGGCGTGGCGGCCATGATCCTCTATCCGGCCATCGATCTGAAAGACGGGCAGTGCGTGCGCCTGCTGCATGGCGACATGGACAAGGCCACGGTGTTCAATAACAGCCCCGCCGACCAGGCTGGGCGCTTTGAAGCCGCCGGGTTCGAATACCTGCACGTCGTCGACCTCAATGGTGCGATCGAAGGCCGTTCGGCCAACCGTCCCGCAGTCGAGGCGATCCTGCGCGCCGTGAAAATGCCGGTACAGCTGGGTGGCGGCATTCGCACCCTGGCTAATGTGGACGCCTGGCTGCAGGCCGGGCTAGCCCGGGTGATCCTGGGGACCATCGCCGTTCGCGATCCGAACCTGGTGAAAGAAGCCGCGCGGCTGTTCCCGGGCCAGGTCGCTGTTGGTATCGATGCCCGTGACGGCATGGTGGCAACCGAAGGCTGGGTGGAAACCTCCAGTGTTTCTGCCATCGACCTCGCTAAGAAGTTCGAGGACGCTGGCGTAGCTGCGATCATATTCACCGACATCGCTCGCGACGGGGCCCTGACCGGGGTGAATGTCGAGGTAACCGGAAAACTGGCTGACGCGGTGTCGATCCCGATTATCGCCTCCGGCGGTGTTGCCTCCGTGCAGGACATTAGAGACCTCAAGGCGCGCCAGGGCGCGCACATTTCCGGCGCGATCCTGGGTCGCTCACTCTATGTCGGCGCAATCCAGCCGTCAGAAGCCCTGGAGATCGCGCGTGCTTAAGGTTCGCGTCATTCCCTGCCTCGACGTCAAAGACGGCCGCGTGGTGAAGGGCGTGCAGTTTCTAGAGTTGCGCGACGCCGGCGATCCCGTTGAGCAGGCTGCGGCCTATGACGCCGCCGGGGCCGACGAATTGATGTTCCTCGACATCACAGCCAGCCATGAGGGCCGTGGCGCAATTCTCGATGTGATAGCCCGCACCGCTGAGGTCTGTTTCATGCCCGTCGGCGTTGGTGGCGGTGTGCGTACTGTAGAAGACGCCCGGAGATTGCTTCGCGCGGGCGCAGACAAGACCTCGATCAACACAGCCGCTGTGGAAAATCCTGACCTGCTCAGCGCCTGCGCGGACGCCTTCGGTGCGCAATGCGTGGTGGCGGCGGTCGACGCAAAGGCCCGCCCAGACGGCTCGGGCTGGAACATCTTCACCTACGGTGGCCGTAGGGACACCGGCATCGACGCGGTGGAATACGCCGTGCTGGCGGCAGCCAAGGGCGCGGGGGAAATCCTGCTGACCTCGATGGACCGCGATGGGGCCAAGACCGGCTATGATCTGGCCTTGCTAAAAGCCATAGCGAGCGTGGTCGGCGTGCCCGTCATTGCATCGGGCGGTGCCGGCACGACGGATGATCTGGTGGCGGCGGTCAAGGAGGGCGAGGCCAGCGCCGTTCTGGCGGCCTCGATTTTCCATTTCGGCGAAATCAGCGTCGGCGAGGCCAAGGCAAAGATGGCCGCAGCTGGCATTCCGATGCGGCTAGTCTAGGCTAAGGTCATGAGCCGGTTCACCGACGCCCTCGAGCACATTCTAACGAAGATCGATGCCCGCAAGGGCGGCGATCCGACGGCGTCATGGACCGCCAAGCTATTGGCCGACCCTAGGCTCGCCGCCAAGAAACTCGGCGAGGAAGCCGTCGAACTTGTGCAGGCAGCGGCGCTACAAGACCGCGACGGCATGGCCGGTGAGGCCGCCGATGTGATCTACCATCTCCTGGCCCTGCTGGCGGCAGAAGGCATCGGTGTTGATGCCGTGGCGCAAAAGCTAGAAGCCCGGCAAGGGCAGTCTGGGATCGCAGAAAAGGCTTCGCGTCCTAAAGCCTAAGTCGACTTGCCGCGTCGCTTCAACGCCACATAGGCCGCCCCCGCCCCGCCATGATGCGGATCGGCCAGAGACATCCCCGCCACCATCACCCGCAGCTCCGGCTCGGCCAGCCATTGCGGGAGCATCCTGCGCAACACCCCATCGCCCTGCACCCCCTTGCCTGTGATCACCAGCACGGCGCGGTCATGGTCTTCGAAGGCGCGGGTCAGAAATCCGACCAGCGCCTGGCGGGCGGCGGACTGGGTCATGCCGTGCAGATCAATCCGCCTCAGGGGGTCACCCTTCGCCTGCACCACGATCCGACGGCGGCGATTGGGTTCGATAGGGTCAAGTGGTCCCTTCGGCAAAACCCGGGGCTTGGGCGCGTCCTTTGGATCGAGTCGCAATGGAGCGTCAGCGGTCACGACCGAGCGCACCACCTTCTCTGGATGCGGCAGCACCGTGGCAGTGACCTGGCCCCAGAGCTTGAGCTCCTCAGGTAAGGGCCGACGGGCCATTAGCGAGGATCGAGCCGCCAGAGCGTTAGCTTATGGCGCACCCGGCCCGCTTCACGGCCCGCCGCGTCGCCGGCACCGAGAAACAGATCGGCGCGGATCTCGCCCTTTATCGCGCCGCCGGTATCCAACGCCATAACAGCCCGGCGGTAGCTCGGAAAAGCGCCTTCCAGTGTCGGAGCGCTCGCGTCAATCCAGTAGAACCCGCCCAGCGGGTGGCGCGCCGTATCGACAGCGATAGCCCTCCCCGGCGGCAAAATGACTCCCGCAGCGCCAACTACGCCGGCCTTATCGTCCGGGGCGACCCGGAAGAACACATAGCGTGGGTTCAGCCGCATGATGGCATCCGCTGCCGGTCCGCGGTTGGCGGCAAGCCAGGCGCGGATGCTATCGCCGGAGGTATCGTTGTCGGCGAGCAGGTTCTTTTGGCGCATCGGATTGGCGATCGCGACAAACGGCTGGCCGTTATTCGCAAGATAGGCGGCCTTGAGCCGTTGGCCGTCGGGCAAGGTCAGCACGCCGGAGCCCTGGATCTGCAAAAAGAAAAGGTCTTCCGGCTTCATCCAGCCCAAGATCGGAGCGGGAACGGGGGGCTGGGCTGTCTCTATGGCGGCACGAGTCAGGTAAGGGGCCAGATCTAACGTCTGTAAGTCGTCCGGCCTGCCGAGCAAGGCGGCGGTGTATTCGCCCTGTCGGCTAGCGCGCGCGGAATATTCTGGCGCGAAATAGGCGGTGAGCAGACCGTCACCGGCCAGCGGCTGGGCCTGAAAGTGGCTTTCCAGAAAATCACGCGCCGCTGTCTCGCCATAGGGCGGCAGGGCGCGGGCGAGACGACAGAGCACGGCGAGCGCCGGCGCCTTGCTCGCCGTGCAACCGGCGACAAAGGCTTTCAGCGCGGCAAGATGATCTTCGCTGTCCCAGCCCGGCGGGGCATGGAAATCTTCGCGACTAACGTAGGGGGCCGGCGGGGCCAAGGCGGCTGGGATTATCGGATTGGCGGGTTCCACCACGGGCGAGGGTGCGGGCGCTGGGGCCAGAGGCGGCGTCTGGACGGGATTGGGCGCGGCAGGGGGTGCCGGAGCGGTTGTCGTGGCGCAAGCGCTTAAAGCCAGGACGGCAGCGCAGGCAACGGCGAACGTGAGGTGCCGCATCAGGCCTGGGCGGCCTCGACGCGCACCAGCATCCAATTCGGATTACGGTTCTTGGTATCCCGTTCAAAGGTCCAAAGCTCAGCGGTGCGGCGATCGTCCACAGCTTCCCCTTCGGGGCCCTTGGAGCGGCTGCGAAATTCAGCAAGAAACCGCACTGCGGCGCGTGCGGAATCACCGACCATTTCGGTCTTCTCCAGGTCCGCGCGGGGGGGATTGGAAAACTCGGCGCTCTCGGTGCGGCCTTCTTTCTCGCGCGTGGCGATAGCGGCATCAAAGTCGGCCATCACGCCGGGGGAAAGCAGCTTGCCAAGCGTGTCGCGGTCGCCGGCAGCGAACGCCTTAACGATGGTTTGGTAAGCGCTGCGGGCGCCAGACAGAAACTGTTCCGGATCGAAATTCGGATCGCGCGCCTTGATCGCAGCCAGGCCCGACAAGACGGCACTATCCTCTATCACCGGTGCCGGCAGCTTGGCGGTGACGGGTGCGGTTGCCAGCCGAGCGATGTTTTCCGGCTGTCGACCTACGCGTTTGCCCAGCACTGAATAGAGCTGAAACAAAACCACAGCGGCTAGGACGGCAAAAATGATCAATTCGAGCACGGTGTGGGGGCTTTCGAGGAAACGAAGCGGAGATTGCATCTAATATAGGCCACCATAGGGCGGGCGTCAGCCTCAAGCCGGTCGATGGGTGTGTCGTTGCGCGCCCAGGCCCGCCATGATACGCGCCGCCGTTCCTAGTTTATGTGAGCCAATCTCATGACAGACACGCCTCCGGAAGCCCCGCCCGCCACCGCCGACGAGGTCAATCCCCCCGGCATTCGTGTGCTGGCGCAGTTCGTACGCGACTTCTCGTTCGAAAACCCCAATGCGCCGGAGAGTCTGCGCAGTGGCGGACCGCAACCAGGCATCGACATGAATGTCGAAATGAGCGCGTCCGCGCGCCAGGACGGTCTTTTCGAGGTCGACCTCAAACTATCCGCCAAGGCTATGCGCGAAGACATCCCGGTGTTTGTGGTCGAGCTGGTATTTGCTGGCCTGTTTCAGATCGAGGGCGTTCGTACCGAAGACATGGAGCCCGTGCTGCTTGTCGAATGCCCGCGATTCCTGTTTCCCTTCGCGCGCCGCTTGATTGCCGACGTGACCGCCGAGGGCGGCTTTCCGCCCTTCATGATCGACCCGATCGATTTCGCTGGCGTCTATGCGGCCCGCAAGGCCCAGGGCGCTGTACAGAGCATCGCCACCCCAGTCGGCAACGCTTAGGCGGCGGCGGCGACGGCGGGCGCTCAGCCGCCCAACTTGCTCCACAGCGACTTATCTTTCAGCGCCGTCTCCAGAAAAACGGCGTGAGCCGCGCGTTCGGCTTCGGTTAAAAGCGGTGCCAGGGGTCTGGGCCGGGCAACATAGGACCCGGCAGCCACCACCGAAATCGCCTCGGGCGCTGACGCACCGCCAAGATCGAGCCCGCGCTCGCGACCGCCGTGGAGTTCCAGGTAGACCTCGGCCAACAGACGCGCGTCAATCAAGGCACCGTGCTTGTCGCGCTCGGCCAGCGAGATCTTAAAACGCTTACACAGGGCGTCGAGCGAGCAGTGAGCGCCAGGAAAGCGCGTGCGAGCCATGGCCAGGGTGTCGATCCAGCGGCTCTCATGAAGAACGGCCCGCCCGATCTGTTGGAGCTCCCAGTTTACAAAATTCCGGTCAAAACTGGCATTGTGCGCCACGATATGGGCGTCGCCGATGAAGTCGAGCAGGGCGTCAACAATATCGGGATCATCGAATTTCGGCTTGCCGCGCAAGAAGGCCGCCGACAAGCCGTGCACCTTTTCCGCCCCGGCCGGCACGTCGCGGCACGGGTCGATGTAGCGGTGAAACGAACGCCCGGTCGGCACCAGGTCCTGAATTTCCAGGCAGGCCACCTCCACCAGACGATCGCCGTTGAGGGGGTCGAAGCCGGTAGTTTCAGTGTCTAGGACGATCTGGCGGACCATCACCAATCAATGCCGTCGTTCGGCCGCTTCGGCAAGCTGGGCGACAATCGCTTCGACCTGCTGGCGCGCCGCTTCCAGCCCCGCGCCGGTGTTGATGACAAAATCGGCCCGCGCGCGCTTTTCCGTATCGCTGATCTGCCGCGCCAGGATGGTTGCGAATTTGTCCGCTGTCATGCCCGGCCGCGCCATGACCCGTGCCGCCTGAACCTCCACCGGGGCGCTGACCACGGCGATTTTATCGACCCCCTTATCCCCTCCGGTCTCAAACAGCAGGGGCACATCGAACACGACAAGGGCTTTGCCAGCCTCACGACACTCTTCCAGAAAACTGTCGCGCGACTCGCGCACCAGGGGGTGTATAATCGTTTCCAGGCGGACGAGGGCGGCGGGATCACGCGCGATGATGCGGCTTAGGGTCCCTCGGTCGACGCCACCATCAGAGCCGCGCGCGTCAGGAAACTCGCTCAAGACGGATGCCACAGCTGAACCGCCGGGCGTATAAAGTGCCGCCACCGCGGCATCCGAATCGTGCACCGCCGCGCCCAGCTCACGAAACATCGCGGCCGTGGTCGACTTACCCATGCCGATCGAGCCCGTGAGACCGAGCTTAATCACCCCTTCTCCCCCAAGGCCTTCAGCGCCAGACCGCGCACATCCACCATTAAATCCGGATCACGACCATAGAGGGCCGCGAAGCTCGGTCGGGCTTGTCCGATCAACATTGCCAGGCCATCCACAGCTGGCCGACGCAGTCGGCGCGCCTCGGCCAGCAGCTGCGTCTCCAGCGGCCTGTACACCATGTCCATGACCACACAGCCAGGTTGGGTCATGCCTAGGGGCGCGTGCGGACCGGGACCGCCGCCCAGACCCAGCGTCGTGGCGTTGATGACAACATCGGCCTCTAGAAACGCGTCTGTCGACTTGATCCAGCCCGTTGCCTTCACGGGACCCAAACCCTCCAGCGCTCGCGCGCGCTCCAGGGTCCGGTTGACCACCCAGATTCGCGCCGCGCCCGCATCGGTCAGGGCGGCAACGGCGCCCCGCGCTGCGCCCCCCGCTCCCAGCACGGTCGCCGTCTTACCTTTCACACTAAACACCGCCTGTTCGTGCAGAGCGCCCAGCAGGCCAAGTCCGTCGGTATTGTCGGCGATGATCGTGCCGTCGGCCTCAAACAACAGCAGGTTCGCGGCACCAGCGGCGCGCGCGGCCAGTCGGACATGGGTGGCGCAGGCGAGCGCCGCCTCCTTATGCGGCACGGTCACATTCACACCCAGCAGCACGCCGCCGCGTTGAGCGGCGATAAAAGCGGCGAAGTCATCCGGCGGGACGTCAAACAAACCATATTCAGCATTCAACCCGGCCGCCTTGATCCAGGCGGTATGGATCAGCGGGCTGAGCGAGTGTGAAACCGGGTGGCCGACAACACCGGCGCGGATCGTCATGGGGTTAGAGCTCCGTAGCGGCGCAGCAGGTCGAGCAAACCCAGCAAAGGCAGGCCCAGGATAGAGAAATAGTCGCCATCAATCCGCTCAAATAGCTGTGCGCCCTGACCTTCCAGCCTGTAGCAGCCCACGCACCGCAACACCTCGTCCCCCTCAGCAGCAAGGTACTGGTCGAGAAATACGTCGCTGAACGAACGCATGGTTAGGGTAGCGGTCTCGACCTGGCGCCAAATCACCACGCCATCTAGCGCGACAACGACGGCGGAATGCAGCTTGTGGCGGCGACCCCGCAAGACGAGCAATCTTTCGCGGGCGGCCAACATCGTTGGGGCCTTGTCGATGAGCGCCCCATCAAGATCGAGCGTCTGGTCAGCGCCGATCACCAGTCCGCCACTACGGCGAGAGACTTTCAGCGCCTTCATCTCAGCAAGGGCATCGGCCATATCACGTGGATTCAGGCCCTCGACGGCAAGAGATGTCTTGGCAGCCTCCTCATCCACGACCGGTGATTGAGTTTCGAATTCAACCCCAGCAGCCTTAAGGATCGTGCAGCGCGCGGCGCTCGTCGATGCAAGCAGAACGGCCATCATTGTGGTGTTTCCGCCCGGCTTCGCCCACTCGACAGATAGTTCATGATCTGAGCTGCCGTTTCCTCGACCGAGCGTCGCGTTACGTCGATGATGGGCCAACCGTGGCGCTCAAACAAACGGCGGGCTTGGATGATCTCCGCGCGAACGGCGTCTGGGTCAGTATAATCGTTTTCTCCGTCCTGCTTCAGCGCCAACAAGCGGTTGCGCCGAATCTGCAACAGTCGATCCGGCGAGGCCAGCAGGCCTACAATTGGCTTATGCAGCACCGTGGTCAGGGCGTGAGGAATGTCTTGGCCCGGAATGAGGGGCACGTTTGCTGCGCGAACCCCGCGGTGAGCCAAATAGATTGAGGTCAGCGTTTTGGAGGTTCGCGACACGCCCACCAAGATGACGTCCGCTTGGTTTAGATCCTGACCGCCAGCACCGTCATCGTGGGCGATGGCATAGTTCAAGGCCTCCATGCGATTGAAATA
Organism: Caulobacterales bacterium; assembly: GCA_947480815.1. Classification (GTDB taxonomy): domain Bacteria; phylum Pseudomonadota; class Alphaproteobacteria; order Caulobacterales; family Caulobacteraceae; genus Caulobacter. The sequence goes on from CANKEA010000030.1 coordinate 8,247, forward strand.
GTCGTTGTCGAGCGCGTGCTGAGCGCCGACCCGCGTTGAAATACGCGCACCCAAATAGTGGGCCATAGTTGCAACGACCGGATCAAGCACCGAAATACAGGGCATCTCTAAGCGGCGACATCCTTCCTCAAGGGCCGCACGCAATGCCGTATCGATGATGGTGTGCATGACCACACCAGGCGCGGCAGAGATTTCCTCAAGAGCGCGCCTCAACTGTCGGGCAGACCAAACCAAGGCGTAGATGTGCTCGATCGGCAAGAAGTCGGTGAACCGTGCGCAGACGGCGCGAGCCATAGCGTTCAAGGTCTCGCCCGTTGAATCGGATACCAAGTGGATATGGAAATAGATGCCAACCCGTTCCGCGCTTGCGGCGCGGCTCCCCAGATTGTTTGGCCAGGCCTGTGAATCTTCGGTGGGCGAAGGCTTAATCACCGGGGGGCTTCTCAATGGCTACGGTGGGCGAAATGTCGCCATTTTAGCTGTGCCGGGTCTGGCTGTTGATCGCCAGGGTTTTGCAATCGCGATTGCAAGCGCTTTTGGACTCTATTCATCGGTTGTGTGCGGGCGAGCCATCCTCAGGCGGGGACGCTTAGAGGAATACACCCTTGCTGGTCGACTGCGTTAAGGAATCGTTAGGCTTTGCAGAAGGTTAAGGCTTGTTCCCGATTTTCACAGGCTATTAACGAGCTGTTAGCTCTTGTTGGACGCATCGATGACGAATGTCGCGCGGCCCTGCCCTATTGGATCTATCCCCATCGTCCATGCCCCAGCTGCCTCTACCATTCTAAGATTCTAATCTTCCTAGAGGTTAGAAAGAGGATGGGTTGAGATCGTGCTCAGGAGGGGCTTTAAGGCTCTCCATGCAGACAAGCGACACACCGAAATTTCTCAGGGCTCTAGCGGGAGAAGCTCTTGCCAGACCACCAGTGTGGTTCATGCGGCAAGCGGGGCGATATTTACCAGAGTACCGGGCTCTTCGGGCTCAGGCCCCCGATTTCATAGCTTTCTGTATGAATCCCGAAATGGCCGCTGAAGCGACCTTGCAGCCGATGCGGCGGTTCCCCTTTGATGCCTCTATCGTCTTTGCTGACATCCTGCTGTTGCCGATGGCTCTGGGTCAAAAGGTTTGGTTTGAGGCTGGCGAGGGACCCAAGCTTGGTGAGATGCCGGAGCTGAGCGAGATGCATAGTCTTGCTGGTGCAACGGGCTCTTATTTGGCTTCGGTGGGCGAGACGTTGAAGCGGGTTCGCACTGGCCTGGCAGCGGACAAGGCGCTTATCGGCTTCGCAGGGGCCCCCTGGACGGTCGCCACCTATATGATCGAAGGAGGTTCAAGTGATCGGACAAAGGCGCGGAGCTTCGCCTATACTGATCCGGAAAAGCTAGCTGGATTGCTGAATCTACTCTGCGATGCGACCGTTGATTATCTCGCCATGCAGGCCGCCGCTGGGGCTCAGGCTCTAATGCTGTTTGAAAGCTGGGCCGATGGTTTGACCGACTCGCTGTTTGAGCGCTTGGTCATTGGTCCA
>CANKEA010000031.1 GCA_947480815.1 Caulobacterales bacterium
GCAGAGGAATAGGCTTGCGGTCAGGGGTGCCGCCTATGGAAAACCCCCCGCCGGGTTGCGACGGGGGGTTTATGGTGGAGCTAAGCGGAGTCGAACCGCTGACCTCTTGAATGCCATTCAAGCGCTCTACCAGCTGAGCTATAGCCCCAAGCTTAAGGCCTGGTCTGTTCTTCCGATAAGTCGGGGCCGTATCGGACGGCGCGAAACCTATGGCGCCGCCCTTCCCCAATCAAGCCCTATTGGACCCGATACGGCCCGCGACTAATCTTCCTTGCCTTCGCCGGGCAGCCCTTCGATATCGCCCTCGTCGAAATCGTCATCGTCGTCGATGAAGGGCAGGCCTTCAGCCTCTTCCTCGACTAGTTCTTCTTCCTCGGCGAAGTCTACGCCCAGCGCTCCGGCCGGAGCGCTGGGGGCACCCGGATCACCCACAGCGTCGTCGTCCGGTTCCACCGGATCGAGAACGGCTTCAGCGTCGATTTCCGGGGTGTCGTCCACCTCGTCCTCGAATCCTTCGGCGTCCGGCTCCTTGGCCTTCACCGCGGGTTCGTCATCTTCGTAGTCTGGCACAGCGCCCGAGCGAGCGCGCACACGGCGCGAACGCAGGGCTTCCTCAGGGTCGAAACTCTCCCCACACTTGGGGCAGACCGCCGGGCGTCGGCCCAAGTCATAGAATTTCGATCCGCAGGAGGGGCAGAGCTGTTTGGCGCCGAGTTCAGGGCTGGCCAATTGGCGTTCCTTGCAGGCTAAATGTTAAGCGGCGGCTCCCTTGCCACGCGGCGAAGGCGCTGTCAAAAGCCAAACCCTGCGCTAAAAAAGATTTACCCACGGCAGGAGGCCGACAGTCCATGGATGGGCCGCATCCAATATCATCCCACCCGACCGGCCTCGCTCGTCTGAGCGCCGCCCGCAGCGGCCCCCTGAGTGGCATTGCGCGCGCGCCGGGGGACAAGTCGATCTCGCACCGCTCGCTGATGTTGGGTGCCCTGGCCAGCGGCACCACAACGGTTGAGGGCCTGCTCGAGAGTGATGACGTGGCGCGCACCGCCGCCGCCATGGCCGCTTTTGGGGCGCTGGTAGAGCATCAGGGCCCGGGGCGCTGGCGTATCAAAGGCAATGGCGGCTTTCGCGAACCGTCCGACGTGATTGACTGTGGCAACGCTGGCACGGCGGTTCGACTGATCATGGGTTGCGCGGCCGGCTTTCCGCTAACCGTAAGCTTCACCGGCGACCAGTCGCTGCGCGGCCGGCCGATGGGGCGCGTGCTGGAGCCCCTGGCGCGCATGGGCGCGACCTGGCTGGGACGCGATGGCGGGCGCCTGCCCTTGACGCTGAAGGGCGGCAATCTGCGTGGCATCGAATACAGGCTTCCCGTGGCCTCCGCTCAGGTGAAATCGGCAGTGCTCCTGGCAGGACTGCATGCCGAGGGCGGGGTCACGGTGATCGAGCCCGCGCTGTCGCGCGACCACACCGAACGTATGCTGAGCGCTTTTGGCGTCTCTTTGCGCTTCACGCCCGAAGGTCACGGGCGGCGTATCGCGCTTGCTCCGGGCCAAAAACTGACTGGAACCCATGTGGCGGTGCCGGGCGATCCGTCATCGGCGGCCTTCCCGCTGGCGGCAGCCTTGGTCGTATCGGGCAGTCAGGTGATGGTTGAGAACGTGCTGCTTAATCCGAGCCGCATCGGCCTGTTCGAAACCCTCAAAGAGATGGGTGCGGACCTAACGATCTCGAACCGCCGCGACGCCGGTGGCGAGCCCGTCGGAGATGTGACCGCTCGCTTTGGGGCCTTGAAAGGCGTGGAGGTTCCGCCCGAACGCGCGCCCTCGATGATCGACGAATATCCGGTATTGGCCGCCATCGCCGCCTTTGCTGAGGGCAAGACCGTGATGCGCGGCATCGGCGAGATGCGCGTCAAGGAAAGTGACCGCATCGCCCTGATGGCCCGCGCCCTGACCGATAACGGCGTGGACGTCGAAGAAGAGCCTGAGGGCATGATCGTGCGCGGGACCGGCGTCCCACCGCGAGGTGGTGCCAGCGTTACCACCCACGGCGACCATCGTATCGCCATGAGCAACCTGATCCTGGGCCTGGGTGCGGAGCAGAGTGTGACGGTTGACGAACCCGGCATGATTGCCACCAGCTTCCCTAGCTTTGTCGAGATGATGCGCCGGCTCGGTGCCCCGATCTGGGATATCTGAGTTTGCCGCTAAAGCCCACAAACCTGATCTGTCATCCTGGCCGCAGCGAAGCAGAGCGCCGCGACTCAGACGGCGGTGCGCTGGCCCCTGGGTCTAGGTTCGGCGCGGCTGGTGCCGCTGGGCTGGGATGACGGAGACCATGAATTTCATCATCGCCGTCGATGGGCCCGCCGCCTCAGGCAAGGGCACGGTGGCCGGTGCCCTGGCACGGCACTACGGCCTGCCCTATCTCGACACTGGTCTGCTTTATCGTGCCGTCGGCGTGCACGCACAGGCGGCCGGTGGGCTGGACGAAGCGACGGCCGCCGCGGTGGCCCAAGACCTGAATGCGGCCCTGCTGGATCATCCAAAGGCGCGCACCCGCGAGGCCGGGGAATGGGCCAGCCGCGTGGCCGCACATCCGACCGTGCGCGCCGCCCTGCTTGACTATCAGCATCAGTTCGCCGGGCAGCACGGCGGGGCCGTGCTGGATGGGCGCGACATCGGCACGGTAATCGCCCCGCAGGCCCCAGCGAAACTGTTCGTCACGGCCACACCGGAGGTGCGCGCCAGTCGCCGCTGGAAACAGCTGATCGAACAGGGCGAACAGGTGAGCTACGATGATATGCTTGCGGACATCCTGTGCCGCGACGAGCGCGACCGTGGCCGTTCCACCGCACCCCTGGTCCGCGCCGCCGACGCGGCCTTGCTCGACACCTCGGAAGTGACTATAGAGCTCGCCTTCCGCGAGGCCCGCCGCCTCGTCGAGGAGGCGTTGGGCCGTTAAGGCCTAAATCCAAGCGCCTTCCTGCGAACGCCGCGGCCGATGCGAACTTCCCCCTTGAATCCGAACGGCGCGTGGACTCCTTCCTGCGCCTCCAACCCTTTGAAAGACACCTATGGCTGACAAGCTCAACCCGTCTCGTGACGATTTCGCCGCCCTGCTTGAAGAAACCCTGGGAGGCCGCGACTTCGCCGAAGGCACCGTGGTTCAAGGCAAGGTCGTGGCGATCGAAAAAGACTTCGCCATCATCGACGTCGGTCTGAAGACCGAAGGCCGCATTCCGGTGAAGGAATGGGATGCCACGGAGGACGGCAAGCCCGGCGTGAAGGTTGGCGATACAGTCGAGGTGTTCCTGGAGCGTCTCGAAAACGCCCTGGGCGAAGCGGTCATCAGCCGCGAGAAGGCCAAGCGCGAAGAAGCCTGGACCCGCCTGGAAGGCGTCTATGCCAAGAACGAGCCGGTGATCGGCTCCATAGTCGGCCGCGTGAAGGGTGGTTTCACGGTCGACCTCGGCGGTGCCAGCGCCTTCCTTCCCGGCAGCCAAGTCGACATCCGCCCGGTGCGCGATGTGGGCCCGCTCATGGGCAAGCAACAGCCGTTCGCGATCCTCAAGATGGACCGCCCGCGCGGCAATATCGTGGTCTCGCGCCGCGCCATCTTGGAAGAAGCCCGCGCCGAACAGCGCACCGAGCTGGTGGGCCAGCTGCTCGAGGGCGAAATCCGCGAAGGCGTTGTGAAAAACATCACCGACTACGGCGCTTTCGTGGACCTGGGCGGCATCGATGGCCTGCTGCACGTCACCGATATGAGCTGGAAACGCGTCAACCACCCCAGCCAGGTTCTGGCCGTGGGCGACACCGTCACGGTGCAGATCGTCAAGATCAACCCCGACACCCAGCGCATCTCGCTCGGCATGAAGCAACTGCAGTCCGATCCGTGGGATGGTGTGGAAGCCAAGTACCCGCCGGGCGCACGCTTCACCGGCCGTATCACCAACATCACCGACTACGGCGCGTTTGTTGAGCTGGAAGCCGGCGTCGAAGGTCTGGTCCATGTCAGCGAAATGAGCTGGACCAAGAAGAACGTCCACCCAGGAAAGATCGTCTCCACCAGCCAGGAAGTCGACGTGGTGGTGCTGGATGTCGATCCGTCCAAGCGCCGCGTGTCGCTCGGCCTCAAGCAGGCCCAGCCAAACCCGTGGGAAGCGTTCATCGAAACCCATCCGGTGGGCTCGGTCGTTGAAGGCGAAGTCAAGAACGCCACCGAGTTCGGCCTGTTCATCGGCCTGGACAACGACATCGACGGTATGGTGCACCTGTCCGACCTCGACTGGAACCAGTCGGGCGAGGAAGCCATTGCCAAGTTCCGCAAGGGCGAGATGGTCAAGGCGCAGGTTCTCGATGTCGACGTCGAGAAGGAGCGCATCAGCCTGGGCATCAAACAGCTGTCCGGCGATCCGCTGGCGAGCGATGACACCTACCGCAAGGGCCAAACCATCACCGTGCAGGTGGTGGAAGTGACCAGCGGTGGAATCGATGTGAAGTTCGGCGAAGATAGCGCGCCGATGACCGCCTTCATCCGCAAGACCGATCTGAGCCGCGACCGCCAGGAGCAGCGCCCAGAGCGCTTCGCCGTTGGCGACCGTATCGACGCTCAGGTGACCAACGTCGACAAGGCGGCCCGCCGGGTCTCGCTGTCGATCAAGTCGCTGGAAGTGGCCGAAGACAAGGAAGCCATCGAGAAGTTTGGCTCCTCCGATTCGGGGGCCTCGTTGGGCGATATCCTCGGTGCCGCTCTCCGCGAGAAGGCCTCTAAGGAATAGTTCAAGCGCTCCATGCGTAAGAAATACAGCGGCGGCGCCCGATTTGGGCGTCGCCGTTTGCTTTTTTTCATTGATCCTCTTGATGAAATCCGCTGCGTTGGGCAATGGTCGATGGCGCAACCGAGGCCTGGGGGCTTCCTTGATAAAGTCAAAACTGATCGCGAAGCTGGCTGCGGAAAATCCGCACCTGACTCACGGTGACATTGAGCGTGTGGTCTGCGTGATTCTGGAGCGGATGATTACCGCGCTGCAAGAGGGTGGCCGCGTGGAACTTCGCGGCTTTGGTGCCTTCTCAGTGCGCTCTCGGCCGGCCCGCAATGGACGCAATCCGCGCACGGGCGAGACCGTCCATGTGCCGGCCAAACATGTGCCCTTCTTCAAGAGCGGCAAGGAAATGCGTTCGCGTTTGAACGCTTACGACGAATAGGCCGGTTGCGGAAACGCTGCGCCGCCATAATTGAGGATGCCCATGTCCGTCGTGGAGGAATTTCGCGAATTTATTTCCAAGGGCAATGTGGTTGATCTCGCCGTTGGAGTGATCATCGGTGCCGCCTTCGGCAAGATCGTGACAAGCCTCGTTGAACAGGTGGTGATGCCGCCGATTGGCCTCGTTCTGGGTAAGGTAGACTTCTCCGACCTCAAGATCGTGCTGGCACCGGCCAATCCAGCCAAGAAGGCCGCCGAGGTGGCGATCCAGTACGGCGCTTTCATCAACACCATCATCCAGTTCCTGGTCGTCGCGTTCGCGGTGTTCATGCTGGTCAAGCTGGTCAACGCCCTGCGCCGCCAGGATGCCGCCGAGCTGAGGCCCACAGGCGCTCCCACCACGACCCCGACTGACGCCCTGTTGATTGAGATTCGCGATGCGCTGCGGGCCTCGCCGCCAAAGGCCGCCAAGTTTCCCGCGAAGGCGCAGCCCGCTAAGACGGCCTAAACTCACAGCTGGCGCTTATTGTAGCGAAAGCCGCGATGAAACGCGGTTGGAACTTTCCCGACGCCGCTTCACGCCCTATCTAACCCACCATGACCAAAGCCAAGATTTGCGGACTATCGACAGCTGAGACTGTGGCCGCCGCTGTTGAAGGCCGAGCCGACTATATCGGTTTCAATTTCTACTCCAAAAGCCCGCGCTATGTGACCCCCGAGCAGGCCGCCGCCCTGGTTGAACCGGCGCGCAGCAAGTGCAAGATCGTCGCGGTTGTGGTCGATCCAGACCACCAGTGGGTGCATGACATGGTCACGATCCTGCGCCCCGACTTCGTGCAGATGCACGGTGCCGAGCCGGCCTATCGGGTCAGCGAGGTGGCCCGCTATAGCGGCCGGCCGATCATCAAGGCCGTACCGGTCAGCATTGAGGACGACATTAAGACTGCCGACACCTTCGACGGCATGGTCGACCACCTGATGTTTGACACCAAACCCCCCAAGGGTGCCGACATGCCCGGCGGCACCGGCCTGACCTTCGATTGGGACCTGCTGAAGAATCGCCGGTTCCAGCGGCCCTATTTCTTAGCTGGCGGCCTCGATCCCTGGAACGTAGGCGAGGCGATCGCCCGCTCCGGCGCTCCCGTGGTGGACGTTTCTTCTGGCGTCGAACGCGGCCCCGGCCTAAAGGATTCTGCTCTTATCGCGGCATTTCTAGACGCCGTGCGCCGTTCCTGACCGTTTCGCCCCAGATCGAGCCGTGACGATAAAGCCCAACGCCTATAGCGCTTATCCTGACACCCATGGCCGGTTCGGGGACTATGGCGGCCTGTTCGTTGCCGAGACCCTGATGCCGCCCGTGCTGGCCCTGGGCGACGCCTATGAGGCGGTCAAGGCTGACCCAACGTTTCAAGCGGAACTTGATGGCTATCTGACCCACTATGTCGGCCGGCCCAGCCCACTCTATTTCGCCGAGCGCCTGACCCAGCACTTCGGCGGCGCGAAGATCTATCTCAAGCGCGAAGAGCTGAATCACACCGGTTCGCACAAGATCAACAACTGCATGGGCCAAATCCTGCTGGCCATGCGCATGGGCAAGACCCGCATCATCGCTGAGACCGGCGCTGGCCAGCATGGTGTAGCCACGGCCACCGTCTGCGCGCGGTTTGGCCTGCCCTGCGTGGTCTATATGGGCGCTGTCGATGTGGAGCGGCAGAGGCCCAATGTGTTCCGCATGAACCTCTTGGGTGCGGAGGTGCGGCCCGTGACCAGCGGGGCCGCCACCCTGAAGGACGCCATGAACGAGGCCATGCGCGACTGGGTGACCAATGTGGCCGATACCTACTACCTGATCGGCACGGCGGCGGGTCCGCATCCCTATCCGGCCATGGTGCGCGACTTCCAGTCGGTGATCGGCCGCGAGGCGCGCGAGCAGATTCTGGACATGGAAGGCCGCCTGCCTGACGCGGTGGTGGCCTGTGTGGGCGGCGGGTCGAACGCCATCGGTATTTTCCATCCGTTCCTCAATGACGAGGGCGTGCGGGTGATCGGGGTCGAGGCCGCTGGCGATGGCATGGATACCGACCGTCACGCCGCGGCCATCAATGGCGGCCGACCGGGCGTTCTGCACGGCAACAAGACCTATCTGATCCAGGACGTCGAAGGGCAGATCCTGGAAGCCCATTCGATCAGTGCGGGGCTCGACTATCCGGGCATCGGCCCCGAGCATTCCTTCCTGCACGATGCGGGACGGGCCGAATATATGACCTGCACCGATGCAGAAGCCCTGGCCGCCTTCAAGCTCACCGCCGAGCTGGAAGGCATCATCCCGGCGCTGGAAAGCGCCCATGCTCTGGCCCGCATGGCGGATATCGTGGCTCAGGTTCCAAAGGACGGCATAATCATGGTCAACCTGTCGGGCCGTGGCGACAAGGACGTCAACCAAGTCGCCGCTTTCCAGGAGCGCTCTATTTGACCGCTACCCGCATCGAAGCGCGGTTCGCCACGCTAAAAGCCGAAAACCGTGCCGCCTTCATCGCCTACGTCATGGCCGGTGATCCCGATGCGGCGACCTCGCTGGACATTCTTCGCGGCCTGCCCGCCGCGGGTGCCGACCTGATCGAACTGGGCATGCCCTTTTCCGACCCTATGGCTGAGGGCCCGCCGATCCAGCGCGCAGCGCAGCGCAGCCTGCTGGCCAAAACCACGCTCAACAGCACGCTGGGAATCGCCAAGCAATTTCGTGATGGTGACCAGACGACCCCAATCATCCTGATGGGCTATTACAACCCCGTGCTGCACCACGGGCTGGAAGCCTTCGCCGCCGACGCGGCCGACGCCGGTATCGATGGCGTGATTATTGTCGACTGTCCGCCCGAGGAAGCCGGGCCACTGGCCGATGCGCTTGACGCCGCGGGCCTCGCCCTGATCCGTTTGGCCACGCCCACCACCGACGACAAGCGCCTGCCCGCTGTGGTGGCCCGCACGCGGGGCTTTATCTACTACGTTTCGGTCGCCGGCGTGACGGGGGTCAAGGAGGCTGTAGCGGCCGACGTTGCACCGGCCGTGGCGCGGCTGAAGGCCGCTTCGGGCCTGCCCGTGGCGGTGGGTTTTGGCATCAGAACCCCGCAGCGGGCGGCTGAAATTGCTCGGGTTGCTGACGCGGCTGTGGTCGGGTCTGCCCTGGTGGACGAAATTGCGGCCGCGCTTGAAGGCAACGAAAACGTTACCAATAGGGTTCTTTCATCCGCCGCCGCCTTGGCTAAGGCTGTGCACGCGGCGCGAGTCGAAAACCTTGAGGCTTAGGTAGCAATGGCGACGGCGGAAAATCCGGAACCTCGCAAGGGCGATAAGCCGGATCGCACGGTCCGCCAGGCCGGCGCACCTCGCGAGCGCGGCGGCTGGCTCGCCGGGATAGCGCCGGGCGTGCGCAGCGCCTTCCGCAAGCGGGAGACTCCGATCCCGGAAAACCTGTGGGTCAAAGACCCCGACACCGGCGAGATGATCTACTGTTCCGATCTGGAGGCGGCCCTTTGGGTCACCCCAAGCGGACGGCATATGCGCATTGGCCCCAAGGTCCGGTTCGCCTGCACCTTCGATGATGGGGCCTACGACCTGCTGCCCAGCCCCAGCGTTGAGGAAGACCCTCTCAAGTTCAGCGACGGCAAGCCTTACAAAGATCGACTGGCGCAAGCTCGCAAGGCCACAGGCGAAAACGACGTGATGTCGATTGGCCTTGGCAAGATCGGCGGCCAGTCCGCTGTGGTGCTGGTGCAGGACTTCGCCTTCATGGGCGGGTCGCTGGGCATGGCCGCCGGCGAGGGTTTTATCACCGCCGCGGAAGCGGCGGTCGCGCGTGATGTTCCTATGGTGGTCTACACCGCAGCCGGCGGGGCACGTATGCAGGAAGGTGCCCTGTCGCTGATGCAGCTGCCGCGCACAACCATCGCCATCCAGCGGCTGAAAGCCGCCAGCCTGCCCTATATCGTGGTGCTGACCGACCCGACCACCGGCGGAGTTACCGCCAGCTACGCCATGCTGGGCGATATACATCTGGCGGAGCCAGGGGCCTTGATCGGCTTTGCGGGCCCGCGTGTGATCGAGCAGACCATTCGTGAGACCCTGCCGCCAGGCTTCCAGCGTTCGGAATACCTGGTCGAAAAGGGCATGGTCGACCGCGTAGTGCCGCGCAAGGAACTGCTCGCCGTGCTCGGCTCGATCCTGCAGACCCTGATGATGGGCCGCGCCCGGGCGGCGTGAGCTACCCGATGCAATGACAGACTACCTCCTCCCCCACGACGCGGCACTTGAGCGGCTACGACGGCTGCATCCGATCGTGATCGACCTGTCGTTGAATCGCATGGCGCGGCTGTGCGCCGACTTAGGCCATCCCGAACGCAAGTTGCCGCCCATGATCCATGTGGCCGGTACCAACGGCAAGGGATCGACCCTTGCCTACCTGCGGGCCATGTCCCAGGCGCAGGGCCTCACTGTCCATGC
>CANKEA010000032.1 GCA_947480815.1 Caulobacterales bacterium
GACAGAATCGGTGACGTTGGTCGCGCCGAAATTCGAGGCATCGCTCCCTGCAACACCGCCATTGCGAGACGATCGCGTTGCCGATGTGCAGCATCCGGCCCGGATCAATGACAGCGGTGCAGAGACTCGTATTCCGCTCTGTTTTATTATTGATGCAATCGACGCTGCCAAGCTTTCCAGTGTGCGCGTGGAGAAGGTTTTGGCTCAGGCTGGTATCGCTCCCGAACTCCACCGGGCCGCGTCGTTGACGGTGACTATCGATCAGTTCTGCCAGGCTTGGCGCGGCCTGTCTGCTGCCACTGGCGATGAACTCTTCGATTTGGACTCCCGGGGCATGCCCAACGGCAGTTTCGCCGTGCTATGCCAGGCAGCGCTGAGCAGCGTCACCTTGGAAGATGCCGTTGAGCGCTCGCTTCGTTTTCTAGGCGTCATGCTGTCGGACTTTGACGGTCAACTGGTTCGGCGCGGGGGAGAGGCCTGGATCGAATTGGGCGAGAAGGGCGAAAGCCGCCCTCCGCTGTTCTATCTCACCGTATTCCTGATGCTGACCGGGTTCTGTTCCTGGCTCGTTGACCGGCGGATCGTGGTCCACTACGCAACTTTCCGCGGGCCCGAGCCGGTCGCGGCCGTAGAATACAGGCGGCTGTTCTGCGACTGTCTGCAGTTCAACGCATCGAAATCCAGCATCAGTTTTGACGCCACGTTCTTGGCGATGCGCCCGCACCGCAACCCGGCCCAGTTGCAGGATTTCCTGCTACGGTCACCGCGCGACCTGTTCACCCAGTACCGTAATTGCGACAGCCTGCCGGGCCGCATCTGGCAGCGGTTGCGTGACACGGCCCCGGACTCTTGGCCCAGCTTTAAGGTCCTGGCCTCGATGCTCAATACGACGCCCTCCACCCTGCGGCGGCGTCTTGATAATGCAAACAATTCCTATCAACGCCTCAAGGATGGTGTGCGCCAGGAACTGGCCATGGATGCACTGCGTATCGGCCACCAGCCGATCGCCGAGATCGCCAAGGACCTCGGATACGAGGATCCCAGTGCCTTCTATCGCGCCTTCCGCAAATGGACCGGTCTGACGCCCAACGTCTATCGGGCCTCTGGCACCGGGGCGAACCTGCCCTAGGTCTCTTCGGTCAGTCGTGCAGGCGCACAAAGATAGCGATTGGCGAAAACCCGCATTTCATCCGAAAGCGTTGGCCATGGAATGAAGCGCTGGCTCATGGCGGGATTACTCAGCCGGTTGCGGGCACCGCTGGCCAACAGCACATGCACCACGAACCGCAGCGCGATTTCCGGGTCCGGGTGGTTGATTTCACGCTCGAACCGTCTCGCTGACCCAATTAAGGCCAGGGTGACGACGCCCTCGCACGCATCGGCGGCCTCTTCGGACCCCTTGCCGATCAGGAGGTTGCGGTTGTCGCCATGCCAGGCGATCAGTTCTGTCACGAAACGATCGAGCATGGCGGTAAGGCTATCGAAACGCTCGGCCAGTACCGCGCTCATATCGCGGCCCAGGCGGCTGATGATTTCATTCTGCACCGCGCGCACCAGTTCGTCGCGGTTTTGGAAACGGCCGTACAGTCCGCCGACCGAGACATCGGCCTCCGAGGCCACGGCCGCGATGGTAAAGCTCTCCAGCCCATCGCGCTGCAGTACCCGTTCGGCGGCGTTCAATATGCGGATCGATAGGTCATAGCTGCGCTGTTGCTGCGGCGCATTGGCCAGAGTCATTAAGTCGTACGACCGGTTTGCCGGTCCGCCGCGCTGCTGTTCCGCACCCTGCCTGCGCAAGAAACCTACCTTAATTACCCGTCCGCCCCCGCATGGGCGAACTCGACAATCCATCTAAGCCTTGGACTGACCGCGCACTCAACGGGCTTATCGTGTTTTAGCGACCGATCACTCCGCCTGACTGCAACACGCGATCGCACCCATGAGCATAGCTTTGATGCTGATTTTCACCGATTATGAAGCGGGCGCATGCTGGATGGTCTGATCCACTATGGCACCTAGGCCTGCGACTGTGGCCCCAAGGAAACGCAGGCAGACTTTCTGCTGCCCATGCGATCTAAAGTCTCCAAAAAGCTGAATGAAATCAATTGTAGTGGCAAAAAAACTCACGAAAATGATGTTTTACGACAATCCCAAGGCTACAGGGTTAGCCTTACAGAAGCGGCTCACTGGCTTGCTCACGATGGAAGAGTCTATCTTCTAACGGCCGGATAAATTTTTTGGGGGAAATTACCATGAAGATGACCCGCGGGTCTTATCTGCTGACCGCTTCGGTCCTGGCCCTGACGCTCAGTGGCGTCGCCCACGCCCAAACCGCCGCCACCGATGCTCCGGCCACTGCTGTTGACGAAGTGGTTGTTACCGGTTCGCGCTTGGCCACCGCTGGATTCACAGCACCGACGCCCGTCACCGTGGTCGGCGCTGCTCAGATGGCGCAGCGCGCCCCGACATCGGTTTACGATATCACCAAGGACATCCCGAGCTTCCGTGCCTCGGGCGGTCCAACCGGTAACTCCTACGGCCAGCAGGCCGCCGGCCAAGCCAACCTTGACCTTCGCGGCTTGGGCGCTACGCGCACCCTGACCCTGCTTGACGGTCACCGCCACGTGCCGACCAATCAGACCAACGCCTATGACTCCAACATGGTGCCGGTCAGCATGGTGGACCGTACCGAAATCGTGACCGGCGGCGCGTCCGCGGCTTACGGCTCGGACGCCGTCGCCGGCGTGGTCAACTTCGTGCTGAAGAGCAAGATGTCCGGCTTCAGCGGCTATGTGCAAAATCAGCTCTCGCAACGCGGCGATGACGTCGAACCCGCGATCAGCTTGGCCTGGGGCACGGGCTTCAACCGCGACCGCGGTCAATTCATGATCGGCACCGAATATTCCGAGAACCACGGCGTCGGCAACATGTACTCCCGCGAGTGGGGTAAGCAGGAACCGGGCCAGTTTACGACGGCGAACGTGCGCGCCGCGGGCATCCCCGCCAATATTATCGCCAATAACGTTGAGCTGGCTGGCTACACCCTTGGCGGCATCATCAACTCCGGCCCCCTCAAGGGCACGGCCTTTGGCCCCGGTGGTACGCCTTATCAGTTCCAATACGGTCCGATCGTCGGTTCGACCGAAATGTATTCACCCAGTCAGGCCAACTACGGTCAGATTGAGTACCTGAACATGATGATCCAGTCGCCGTTCGAGCGGACCAGCGCCCTTGCGAAGCTGACCTACGAAATCAACGACAATCTGAAGTTCAGCGCCCACGTCGACTACGGCAGCCTGATGACGCACGCGACTACCATCACGGTGCGTCAGCCCACAAACTTCATTGTGTTGCGGACCAACCCATTCCTGCCGGCGGCAACGCTCAATGCGATGGTCGCCAATAACCTGCAGTCGGTCACCGTTTCGCGGATGAACATGGACGTCGGCCCGCTGACCTCCGGCAACCGGACTGAGACCCTCAACGGCGACGCCAAGCTGGAAGGCACTATCCACCTCGGTGGCGACTGGAAGTGGGATGCCTCGATCGGTAAGGGCAAGACCTACTTCGTGTTCGACTTCAACAACACACCGGCCGAACCCAGCCAGATGGCTTCTGCCTATGCGGTCGCTGGTCCGAATGGCACCGCCGTCTGCGGCCCGAACGCGACCAACCCGATGTTGAACAGCGTGAACTCCGCTCAGAAGGCCACATATCTTGCCAACGTGCGCCCCGGCTGCGTGCCCTGGAATATTTTCGGCCCGGCCGGCAACCAGGACGCTATCACCTACTTCAACTCGCACAGCACCCAGGCGAACTTCTTCGACGAAGACAACGCTGCCGCCAACATCTCCGGAGAGCCGCTCACGCTGCCTGCTGGTCCGGTCTCAGTCGCCGCCGGCGCTGAATGGTGCAGCGACAAGGCACACGTGACGAGCACGCCTGACGGTATCAAAGGCATCCTGGTGAACTCCAACCCAGGTGCCTATGACGCCACGACCAGCGTCAAGGAAGGCTATGTGGAACTCGGCGTTCCTCTGCTCAAGGACGTGCCGTTCGCAAAGTCGTTAGATCTGAACGGGGCGGTCCGTCGCACCGATTATTCGATCTCCGGCCCGGTCACCACCTGGAAGATCGGCGCCACCTGGGAACCGAACGATTGGCTTCGTTTCCGTTATACCAAGTCGCTCGACATCCGCGCGCCGAACATCAATGAACTGTTCAACCCGGGCTCCGGTGGTGCCAGCAACGTCACCAACAAGGTGACCGGTATCGCAGGCTTCGTTTCGTCGCGTACCACAGGCAATCCCAACTTGGTGCCTGAAGAAGGCCAAACCGATACGGCCGGCGTTGTGTTCCAACCGCACTGGGGCTTCACCAACGGCTTCCGCGCCTCCGTCGACTGGTACAATATCGAGATCAACGGCATTATCGCCTCGGTCGGGGCTCAGGACGTGCTGGATCGCCTGCTGCTGGAAAAGCAAACCCAGTACGAACAGTTTGTGGTCCGTAGCACCGTTAACCCGGTTGGCTTCGACTCGGTGAACGGCACCCCGAGCAACACCAACACGCTGATCGCCAGCGGCCTTGACATGGAATTCGCCTACCGTGTGCCGCTTGAGAACTTTGACGTTCCGGGCTCTCTCAACCTTCGTGCGCTTGGTACTTTCGCCAGCGATCTGCGGACCCTGACCCTCGCCCAAGGCGTTTTGAAGAATGACGTCGACAACGCCGGCACCTCGGTCCCGACCTGGTCCTGGAACGGTAACGTCAGCTATATGCTGGATAAGTGGAACTTCAGCCTGACCACCCGCTTCACCACGGGCGTCAAGTACAGCGCCACCTTGAAGGGCCCGGATGACCCGGACTACAACCCGGCCTCCGCCAACTCAATTAACCGCAACCAGTGGCCGAAGTCGCTGCTGTACAATACCAACATCAGCTACGACATCATCAACGATGGCGGCAAGAAGCTCACGGGCTACCTCTTGATCGACAACCTACTCGACAAGCAGCCCCCGATCGTGGCGATGAACATCATTTCGGGTGGTAACCCGTATGACATCGTCGGGCGTCGCTTTAAGTTCGGCCTGCGGTTCGCCTTCTAGGCGGAAGATGGGGCCTCAGGTTCCGGCCTTGCTGGGTCTGGGGCGTCCTTCTCGATACGATTCAATGGCGGGTCGCACCTTGTGTGCGGCCCGTCTTTGTTTGGAGCAGAGAGCATGAAACGCCAGGGTGCATCGATCAGCCACGCGAATGACGCCCCATTCGTTGAGGGATTGCGCGACTTCTTCGCCTATCGCGATCTAGGAATTGCCGAGGCCACCGGCGGTACAGCTGTGGCCCACGTGATCCGCGCCAGCGGCGCGAGTGATAAGGCGCAGGCCTGGCACTGGCACGACACGCAATTTCAGATGGTTTACGTGCTCAAGGGCTGGGTCGATTTCGAATATGAGGGCCAAGGACGGGTGCGGTTGAGCGCCGGCTCTAGTGTCTACCAACCGCCAAACATCCGGCACCGTGAACTGGGCCACAGCGACGATCTGGAAATGCTCGAGGTCGTCACCCCCGCTAAATTCGCCACCGTCGAGGATCAATGACCCCCGCAGATCTATCCCAGCTTTCGGCCTCGCAGGCCGCCGCCGCCCTGCGCTCGGGTGCCCTCACGGTTGAACGCCTGGCCATGGCCTGCCTTGACCGCATCGAGGTCCGCGACGCCGATATCCGGGCCTGGGCCTATCTTGACCGGGACCTGGTGCTGGCCAACGCTCGCGCGCTGGATGGTTCATCGTCGCGGGGTCCACTGTATGGCCTGCCCGTTGGCATAAAAGACATCATGCAGACGGCAGACATGCCGACCCAGTACAATTCCCCCCTCTACAAAGGGCATTTCCCAACCGTTGATGCCGCCTGCGTAAGCTTGTTGCGCTCAGCTGGAGCGCTGATTTTCGGCAAGACCGACACCGTGGAATTCGCCGCTACCGGTCGGCGCGCCGCGACCCGCAATCCGCATGATCTGACCCACGGTCCGGGCGGTTCATCCAGTGGCTCGGCCGCCGCTGTCGCTGATTTCCAGGTTCCGCTGTCGCTTGGCACCCAGACGGCCGGCTCTATGGTCCGGCCGGCCTCGTTTTGCGGGGTATGGGCCATGAAACCGACGTGGGGTCTGATCAATCGCGAAGGCTCCAAGATCTATTCCAACACCTTAGACACCATCGGCTGGTTCGCACGCAGCGCCGACGACCTCATGCTGCTGCAGGATGTCTATGACGCGGATGTGGGCGATTATCCCATGCTGCCAATACGTGGTGCTCGCATCGCGGTCTGTCAGACCCCGGCATGGTCCAAGGCAACGGAGGCTACTCGCACCGCCCTTGCTGCGGCCGCCGACGGATTGCGGAAGGCGGGCGCTATCGTCACCGACTTGAACCTGCCGTCCGAGTTCGACCCCCTGCCGGACCAGCAGACCCTCATCATGCGTGCCGAGGGCCGCGCCGCCTTTCTGGCTGACGCCCGCGCCCATCCTGGTCAGCTGGAGCCCAGGCTCCAGGAAATGGTCGACAACACCGATGGCCACACCCGTTCTGGCCTATTGGCCGCCTATGACGCTGCCGCCTTGCGTCGGTCGCAGTTCGACGCCATCGCGTCCGGGTTCGATGCTGTCATCGCGCCCAGTGCCCCCGGCGAGGCCCCGCTGGGGCTCGAAGATGTCGGCGACCCTGTGTTCAACGGTATGTGGACCCTGTTGCACGTTCCAACCGTCAATGTGCCGGCCTTCACTGGACCGCAGGGGCTGCCCGTCGGGATCACCGTGATCGGGCCTCGTTTTGCGGATCGAAAAGCCTTGGCCGCAGCCAAGGCGGTAGGGACTGCGCTGGGTCTATAGCCTTCAAAAATCGGCGGTCACAGTCAGGGTCAGGGTCAAGGTCAGGGTCAGGGTCAGGGTCCGTGGCTGTAGTAGGGTCGTCTGGCGCGCGGTCCGCATGAGGCACTCGCGGCCAATCCGAACGGGCTTTGGCGTCACCTGCCCGCCCCGGACGCGAGACCGCCGATAAGGGCCGCCGGGCTGAGGCGCGAAAGTAGACCGGGTCTTAGGTTTTGGTTGCCGTGGACGATGCCGCCACGCTGGCGGCGGTCTGCCCAAACAGGATCTGCCGCGACTGGGCGTCTGTGATGGTTGGCACGACATTGATTTCGTCGACGATCTCATAGGCTCGGATCACGGCTCGCCGGGCCGAAAAGGCGTCATACCAGCGCTTTAGCTCTGGAAAGTCGTTGAGGTTCTGGCGGTGCCGCTCGTGCCGCTGGATCCAGGGATAGATCGCGATGTCCGCTATCGAAAAGTCTCCGGCCACATAGGCCCGCCCGTGCAGACGGCGGTCGAGAACGCCGTAGAGGCGGTTGCACTCATTGACGTAGCGGTTGATGGCGTAAGGAATCTGCTCAGCGGAATAGCCGACAAAATGGTGCGCCTGGCCAGCCATGGGCCCCAGTCCGCCCATCTGCCAATACAGCCATTGCAGCACTTCATAGCGGCCCCTCCCGCTCACGGGCAGCAAACGATGGTTCTTGTCCGCCAGATATTCCAGGATGGCCCCGGACTCGAACATCGTCAGCGGCGCTCCGCCATCAGCCGGGTCATGGTCGACGATGGCCGGGATGCGGTTGTTGGGGGCGATAGCCAGAAACTCCGGCTTGAACTGGTCGCCTTGAGAAATGTTCACTGGCACGATGCGGTAGGGCAGGCCTAACTCTTCCAGCGCGATGGTGATCTTATGGCCGTTTGGCGTGGTCCAGTAGTGCAGGTCAATCACGGCGCAGTCCTTCAGCCTAGGGTCAGCAGTTCGGGTAAGCCGACCAAAGATGTGATCTCGAAGTCCGGGGCACCAGGGAGACGTTCGCGTCTCTGGCCATATCGATTGCACCACACAACCTTCATCCCAAATGCGGATGCTGCATAGGCATCCCAGCCGTTCGACGACACGAAGGCTATCTGTTCGGCCGGCAGACCGAAATGATCCAGGGCGAGCTGGTAGATGCGGGGGTGGGTCTTGAAGACGCTGGCCTGTTCCACCGACAGACGAGCGTCGATGAGTTGCTCTAGCCCGTTGCCGCGCACGAGGCTTTCGATCATCGCCGGTTCACCATTGGACAGGATGCCGGTGGCGAAGCCGAGCCGTTTCAGTTCCGTCAGGGTCTCAGCCACCTCGGGAAAGGCTGCAAGGTGCAGATAGAGTCCCATTAGCCGATCGCGCAGGGCTGGATCGTCAATGCCCAGCGTCTCCAGAGCGAAATCGAGCGCCTCGCCGGTCACCTGCCAGAAGCCTGCATGCTGACCCTGCAGGCTGCGAAGCCAAGTGTATTGCAACTGTTTGTCGCGCCACAGAGCCGTCAACGCTGGGACCTGATCGCCCAGCACATCGCGGCACGATGCCGTTGCAGAAGCGAAATCGAATAGCGTGCCATAGGCGTCGAACACGCAGGCGCGCACGGATAGGCGCGCGCGTGTCATGGCGTCCGTCCGGCTCGCGCCGGGGCTCCCGAGGCATTTTTTAGCCGCTGGATTATGCCCGCACCGCCTCTAGGATTGAGACGTAGTTGGCCACCGCCGACCCGCCCATGTTGTACACCGCGCCGACTTGGACTTTCGGCAGTTGCAGGGCCCCGGCCAGGCCAGTGAGTTGCATGGCCGCCATCACATGCATGGAGACGCCGGTCGCGCCCACGGGATGGCCCTTGGCCTTGAGTCCGCCGGAGCGGTTGACGGGTAGTTTGCCATCGGCACCAACCCAGCCTTCCAAAATTGCCCGCGCGCCCTGGCCCGGTGCAGCTAGTCCCATGGTCTCGTATTCGATCAGTTCTGCAATGGTGAAACAGTCATGGGTCTCGACGAACGAAAGGTCGGCGAGGGTGAGGCCCGCCTCAGCATAGGCCTTCGCCCAAGCGTGTTCGCCGGCCTCGAACCGGGTCGGATCGCGCAGGGACATCGGCAACAGATCATTGGCATGGGCCGAGGCCCGGAACCGTACCGCCTTGGTCAAGGCGGCGGCGGTGTCACCATCGGCCAGCACCAGGGCAGCGGCACCGTCGGAGACGGGTGAGCAGTCGGTTCGTTTGAGCGGCCCGGCGACAAACGGATTCTTTTCGCTCTCGGTACGGCAGAACGCGAAGCCCAGATCCTTACGCAGCTGCGCGAGCGGGTTGTCGACCCCATTGCGGTGGTTCTTGGCGGCGATAGCGGCCAGGGCGTCGGATTGGTCTCCATACCGCTGGAAATACTGCTGCGCGATGCGGCCGAACACGCCGGCGAACCCGCCCGGAATGTCGCCCTCCTGCTTGAGGTAGCTGGCCCCCAACAGATTCTCGCCGACTTGGGGCCCTGGCGTGTCGGTCATCTTTTCGACCCCGATCACCAGGGCGGCGCGACCGCGGCTGGCCCGGATGAAATCCATCGCCTGATAGATCGCCGCTGAGCCGGAGGCACAGGCGTTTTCGCAGCGAACCGCCGGCTTAAAACGCAGGACTGGAACCGACTGCATCGGTAAGGAGGACGGGAAGCGCTGTTTCGAAAATCCACCGTTGAACTGTCCTACAAACACGCCGTCGATTGCGGCGGGTTCGATACCGGCGTCGGCAATGGCGGCACCGGCGACGTCGCTGATCAGGCTCTCAACATCGCTGCCTTCCAGCTTGCCAAACGGCGTGTGC
>CANKEA010000033.1 GCA_947480815.1 Caulobacterales bacterium
ACAGTCACTGGACCTGCCCAGCGCTGTCCCCTAGCATCGCCGCAAGCACTTGATGCAAATGGGTGCCAAATTAGGAGAACCTCGCCATGTTTCGGTGCAGCGCGGCCAGTGCAGCCGTCTTGAGTTTTGTGCTTTCCACTGCTGCCGCCGCTCAGACGAGTGGTGTCGTAAACCCGCCCTCGCGGGACCCTTCGCGCCCATCTGTACCGGCGGCCCCGCCCGCCGCCCCGCGTGGCCCCGGGCATGACGCCTTCTACTGGCTCAGCCAGGTCAACAAGGCTTCGGCGGTGATGGTCACCGAGACGGGGATTGTGCCTCCCGCCCTTGGTAAGACGATTGCAATTTCCGTGGCGCAGGTGATCACAGATGCTGATGCCAAGCCCGCCCTTCGGTCTGGCGACTATCTGGCTGTAGAGCCGCTGATGATCGCGGTTGGCGGGCCTGATGTGACCCGCCTGCACTCTGGCCGCAGCCGCCAGGATATCGGTGCCACCACCCGCCGACTGACCCAGCGCGAACAACTTTTGGTCAGTATGGACAGCCTGTCAAAGGCTCGGGCAGCCATTCTCGACCTGGCCGCAAAGAACCCCGACGCCATTGTGCCGGCCTATACCTGGGGCGTGCAGGCCCAGCCGGTGTCTTTCGGCCACTGGATGCTGGCCTATACCGAGGCCCTGCAACGCGAGGCTCAGCGCATGAAAAGCGCCTATGCCGCCACCAACATGTCGCCGCTCGGTGCCGCAGCTTTGGGGACGTCGAGCTTTCCGGTGGACCGCGAGCGCCTAGCCCAGCTTCTGGGTTTTGATGGCGTGATCGAAAACTCTCTCGACGCCAATCAGATCTCGCCCATCGATACCGGCGTGGACATTGTCGGTGCGGCCGCCTCCACCGCCTTGGTGGTCTCGACGCTCTGCGCCGACATCGAGGCGCAATACCGCATGGCCTCGCCCTTCTTGGTGCTGACCGAAGGCGAACTCACCGGCATCAGCAGCATCATGCCGCAGAAGCGCAATCCGTCCTCGCTACAGGCGATCCGCATCACCGCCAGCGACACCGTAGGCGATGCCCAAACCTTCTTCCTCAAGAGCCACAATGTTCCGGCCGGAATGGGCGACTATAAGGGTGGCGATCCGGAGGAAGCCCTGCGCGACATGGGCTCGATGCTTGACCAGTTGGCAGCCATGGTCGGCCAATTGAACTTCAACGCCAAGCGCGCCGCTGAAGAGGTTGCCGCTGACTGGTCGGCCACCACGGAACTTGCCGACACCTTGCAGCGCGAGGGCGGGGTGCCGTTCCGCGTGGGCCACGACTTCGCCTCCGATCTTGTCGAGTTTGGGCGTGCCAATGGCTATAAGCCGGCGGATATAAAATACGCTGACGCCCAGCGCATCTTCGTCTCGTCATCAGCCCGCTTCGGCTTTCAGAACGCCAAACTGCCGCTGGACGAGAAGACCTTCAAGCGCGTGCTCACCGCCGAGAACATGGTTTCGGTCAGCAAGGGTATGGGCGGGCCACAGCCGGTGGAAGTGGCTCGAATGATGGCGGACCAGCGTGCTGCCCTGGCGGCAGATCGCGCCTGGAGTGCCGACCGCCGCGATGCCTTGGATGCCGCCACCAAGGCCCGCGATGCGGCCTTCGAAAAGATCCGCACGGGGAACTAATCCGTCTGGCCCATCCAGGTGCACCTTTGAAGACCACCCTCTATATCGACGCTGACGCCTGCCCCGTGAAGGATGAGGCCTACAAGGTCGCGCGCCGCTATAGGCTCAAGGTGTTCGTTGTCAGCAATGGCTTCATCATGGTTCCGCGCGAGACCTTGATTGAACAGGTGGTGGTCGATGCTGGCCCAGACATCGCGGACGACTGGATCGCTGAGCGTGCCGCCAAGGGTGACATTGTCGTCACCCAGGATATTCCCCTCGCCGATAGGGCACTCAAGAATGATGCCCAGGCCATCAGTTCCAAAGGCATCCCGTTCACGCACGATAGTATCGGCTCGTCCCTGGCATCGCGGGCCATTGGCGAACACCTGCGCTCGCTGGGTGAGGTGACCAAGGGCCCCGCACCGTTCGGTCCGGCCGACCGTTCGCGGTTTCTGCAGGCGCTCGACCAAGCGGTGCAGAAGGCCAAGCGGCTGGGTTAAAATCAGTGCTGGCAACGGGGGCTAGCGCGTCAATCTAAAACGGCTCTCGCCAGCTG
The DNA here is from genome assembly GCA_947480815.1 of Caulobacterales bacterium. Taxonomy (GTDB): domain Bacteria; phylum Pseudomonadota; class Alphaproteobacteria; order Caulobacterales; family Caulobacteraceae; genus Caulobacter. The sequence continues at coordinate 2,200 of CANKEA010000033.1, forward strand.
TGATGCGAGCGGCCATAGTCTGGCAAAACAAAAACTCCCTGGGAGAGGGTCAAGACCGATGTTTCGTTTCATCAAGAGTCTGGGCGGGCAACTGCTGATCGGTATGATTGCCGGTGTTCTGCTTGGCCACTTCGCGCCGGACCTGGCGGTCAAGATGAAGCCTTTGGGCGATATCTTTCTGCGCGCGATTAAGATGATCGTCAGTCCTCTGGTGCTGTGCGTTGTCACCGTTGGCGTTGCCCGCGTTGGCGGTGCGGGCCGGTTCGGACGCATCGGCGGCAAGGCCCTGGTCTATTTCAAGATCATGACCACCTTGGCCTTGCTACTGGGGCTGGCGGTCGGCAACATCTTCCAGCCGGGTGCCGGCATCAACGCCGATCCAAAGGCCTTGGACGCCGGGGCGGTCACGCAGTTCGCCAAGGCGGCCCCGCCGACATCCGTGTCCGACTTTGTGGTCAATCTTCTGCCGGCCAACATTATCGACGCCTTGGCCAAGGGCGAGATCCTGCAGATCCTGGTGTTCGCGATCCTGTTCGGCTTGGCCATGCAGGCCATGGGTCAGAAGATGGGCCGACTAGCCGACATTATCGACGACGTCGGGCATGCTCTGATCAGGTTGGTCGGTATCGTAATGCGGGTTGCCCCGATCGCAGCCTTCGGCGCTCTGGCCTTCGCAGTCGGCAACTATGGGCTCGACACCTTGGGCTCGCTCGTGAAGCTGATGGCCTGCCTCTACGGGGCCAGCGCGGTGTTCGTGGTGGTGCTGTTCGTACCGATCACCATCTTTGGCTGCGGCCTCAACCCGCTGAAGCTGATGCGCTATTTCCGCGAGGAAATCCTGGTGGTCCTGGCGGCCGCGAGCAGCGAGACAGTGCTGCCGCGCGTACTTGAAAAACTCGAAGCGCTCGGGTGCAGCCGCACCTCGGTCGGCTTGGTGATCCCTGCAGCCTATTCCTTCAATCTGGTGGGGAGCTGCATCTATATGACCCTGGCACCTCTGTTCATCGCCCAGGCGCTGAATATCCACCTGTCGTTCGAGCAACAGGCCGGTATGTTCGCGCTGTTGCTGCTGACCTCAAACGGTATGGCCGGGGTCGGCGGCGCGGCCCTGGTTGTGATCGCCACCACCCTGACCGCCAGCCATGTGATCCCCCTAGCCGGCATGGCCCTGATCCTGGGCATCGACCGCATCCAGAACGAGGTGCGAACCCTGCTGAACATGATGGGTAATGTCATCGCCGGTATCGTTATTGCCCGGTCGGAAAATGAATTCGATCTCGACCGCGCCCGGAAGGTTCTGGATGGGACAGTTCATCCTCTCCTGGACAAAGAGCCGGTACGGGCCTGACCGCTGGACCTGATGACCATGGGCTTGCTGCTAAAGATGGTGGGGTCTTCGGCCGTATGGCCGGCCAAGCTGAGGGAGTTTTCTCGATGAGCATGCGCAATGTGACGCGGCTGGAAGCAGCACCTCAAGCCTTGTCAAATACCTTAATCGTCAAGCCGATCACCCCCGTCATCGGCGCTGAGATCGAGGGCGTCGATCTGGAGAATCTTGACGACGCAACCTTTGAGGCGATCCGTAAGGCGAGCCTGGACCACCATGTGCTGGTGTTCCGCAACCAGATGATCAGTCTCGCGGCGCACAAGGCGTTCGCCCGCCGCTTCGGCGTTTTGCACATGCATCCCTGGAACAGGAGTGATCCCAAGTCTGACCCAGAAATCCTTGAGATCAAGGCCGATGCCAACAGCGCCCACGTCAACGGTGAGGATTGGCATACCGATGTTAGCTGCGATGAGCGGCCGCCGATGGGGTCGATGCTTCTGCTCAAGACAACGCCAGAAGGCGGCACTGGCGGCGATACTATGTTTGCCAGCACCGTCGCCGCCTATGACACTTTGTCTGGGCCGATGAAGGCCTTCCTTGGTGGCCTCACTGCCGTTCACGAAGGCCACAAGCTCTATACGGACCGCTATGAAATGACTCCTCCGCCGGGTGGCTGGCCCAAGGCGGTGCATCCGGTCATCACAACTGTTCCCGAAACCGGACGTAAGGTCTTGTTCGTCAACCGCTTTTTTACGACGCGCATCGTCGAGCTGGATCGTCACGAGAGCGATGCCGTGCTCGAAATGCTGTGGCGGCACATTGAGTCCACGATGGAACTGCAATGCCGCATCCGTTGGGAGCCCAATACATTGGTCTTTTGGGACAACCGCGCCACTCAGCACCGCGCGGTGTGGGACTATTTCCCTAAGGCGCGAAACGGCCAGCGCGTGTCGATTATCGGCGAGAGACTAATCGCTCGAACTTAGAGCCTAGCTGATCTTAGGGGCCGCAAGCGCCGCATCGCCCCCATGCGATGCGAGGTTTGGCCGAGGGAAACCGGCGTCGCTGGTGCTTTAGTCCTGTTAAAGGTCGTCGTCGTTTTTATTGAAGGGCTGGGTGGCCTATTCCAGCCGCAGGGCTGCATTCAGGCTGGTCTTTAGGATTTTCAGCAGGGTGCGTACATCGCGTTCGTCTGTCTGCGCCGCCCGCAAATGCGAAACCTACACCAGACAGGTCAAGATGAGGAAAATCTTCTCATAGGAGGGTGCCTCCGAAGCGGCGCCAGCCGTCCGGTGGGCGAACTGCAGATCTAGGCGACTACCTCGATTGACCTGCGCTTTCCGGTCCGTCCATCCTCGTCCTGAACCTTAGTACCGTCACCGCTGCAGCCTTGCGCGGGGGTGATGGCGCTGGCGTCAATGTCTCAACTTAGCACCCATAATCGCAGCGATGACATATGTGACTCGACTGGCGTCTACGGCAGCATCCCACTGTGTACAAAATGTTGACTCGTTCCCGGGGCCGTACGAAGCTCCTTCTTGCTAAGGCGCAAGCCGCAGCCAGCCGCGTCGTAGACCGGTCAATAAAAGCGAGGCGTGGTCACACGCTAAAATTTGGGGGGGACAAAATGGCTTTATTGAAGTTGAAGGCAGGACTTTGCGCGGGTGCCGCCACGGCGGCTCTGGGCTACGCCTTGGGTGCCCATGCTCAGGGCGCAACGCCGGCGGCCGTGCCTGTGGTCGAAGCCGTGACCGTAACCGGGTCGCGCCTCGTTTCGAACGGCACCCAGGCCCCGACGCCGGTGACCGTTTTGACGATGGAGACCATCCAGTCCCAAGCACCGCTAAGCCTAGCCGATGGCCTGAAGTTCCTGCCGCAGTTCGTGGGTTCGACCACGACCACCTCGAACGGTATCAATACCGACTACGGTGGCAATAATTACCTCGCCCTGCGTAATCTAGGCTTCGAACGCGGTCTGATTTTGCTGGACGGCAAGCGGGTAGTCACCACGGCCGCGACCGGCGGCGTCGACATGAACACCTTGCCTGAAGCTCTGGTAGAGCGAACAGACATTGTTACAGGGGGTGCTTCTGCGGCTTACGGTTCGGGCGCGATCACAGGTGTAGTCAACCTGATTATCAATAAGAAATTCAACGGGGTGAAGGTCGAGACCGACTACAACATCTCGAGCCGAAACGACAATATGGGTTACAAGGCGTCCATCGCCCTCGGCGGTCCTATCGCCGATGGGCGAGGTCATATTGTTGCGTCTTATGAATACGCGCGCAGTTACGGCATCAACCAGGAGCCTTTTACCCAGAATACCAAACGGCCCTGGATCAATGTGGCGACGGTGCGCATCGGTAATCCTGCCGTCACCGCCGCCAACCCGGCGTCCGTAACCAATCCTCAGTTCATCTTGGTGCCAAACGCCCGCCTGAACCGGGCGAACCAGTATGGGGTGGTCTATACGGGCCCTCTGGCTTTCTCTCAGTTTAATGCCGACGGCTCACTGCGCCCCTATGACCGCGGCACGAATGTGTCGGGTACGTTCTCGCAGGGTGGCGACGGCTGGAACTGGGTCAACGCCTCGCCGCTGGACGCGCCCTATCTTCGCGAAAACCTATTTGTTCACGCCGAGTACGACTTGAGCCCGAACATCCAAGCCTATGCCGACATACTGAAGTCTTACAACCACGCCTATGTCGACGTGAACCCGATGTACACGCATACGACGTTCACCAACGGCTTCCCGATTGCCATCGACAACGCATACCTCGCGCCCAGCGTGAAGGCCGCGATGACGGCCGCCAACGTCAAGTCGATTGGCGTGAACGTCATTCCGCAGAACACCTTGGATCGAAAGGCGTCGGAAACAGGCGGCTATACCACTCAGTCGACGATTGGTTTCACGGGAAAACTGTTCGACCGTTGGACTTGGGACGTGTTCGGCTCCTACGCCCAAAACGATGGCTTCGTGGACTACGACAATAGTGTGAACTTGCAGAAGTTCGTCCTGGCTATTGATGCCGTGGTTGCGCCGGTCGGCAACGCCAAAGCCGGCCAGATCGTCTGTCGCTCAACCCTGACCGCGCCCAATAATGGCTGCGTGCCGCTAAACATGCTCGGGAACGTCGTCTCGACTGAGGCGCAGAAACAGTGGGTGCAGGATGACGCTCGCTATCCTTCGCTATCGTCTCAGAATTTGGTTGAAGGTTCGATGAGCGGCAAGCTTTTCGACCTGCCGGCAGGGCCCGTTGCAATCGCGTTCGGCGGCCAATGGCGTGAGCAGGAACTGGACCGCAAGTCTGACTCCATCTCCAAGGAGGTGAATCCGGTCACCGGTTTCCCAACCGGAGCCTGGATGTCGGGCAACCTGACTGAATTTCACGGCAAATATACGATCAAGGAGTATTTCGGCGAAGTGGAAGTTCCGCTGCTGAAGGACATGCCCTTGGTGCAGGCATTAAGCCTAAATACCGCGGCGCGGCGCACCGACTATTCGACTTCCGGTGTGGTGAATACGTGGAAGATCGGCCTGAGCTACCAACCCATTTCAGACGTGCGCATTCGTGCCACGAAGTCGCGGGACATCCGGGCTCCCAATCTTTTTGAAATCTTCTCGGGTCCGCAGCAAGGCATCGCCAGCGTTGTCGACAGCACCTTCACCCCGGCCCAGTCCGTATCAGTGACCGGTTACACCGGCGGCGGCGGTTCCAAGTTGCAACCTGAAACCGGCGACACCACCACCTATGGCTTGGTCTATCGGCCTTCATGGCTGGAAGGTGCATATGGCTCGGTCGACGCTTATGACATTACCCTCAAAGGCGCTATCAACGGCCTCTCGTCGCAGTTGACCTTCGATCTTTGCCAAGCCGGCAATGCATCGCTGTGCGCCAATATCGTGCGCGACCCTGTCAGCAAGCAGATAACCACTGTATCCTCGCCATTGTTCAACCTAAGTTCAATTGAAACCTCGGGCTTCGATATCGATGCGGGTTACCGGTTCTCCCTCGACAAGTACGTTCCAGTGCCCGGTGCCATCGCCTTGCGGGTACTTGCCAACAAGCTAGACAAGTTTGTCTCTAACACGCCCGGTTCGGCTCCAGTCGATACAGCTGGCGGCGGTAACTTGCCGCATTGGCGCGCCACCTTTACCGCCAACTACATCGTTGGCCCGGCGACGATCACCTGGCAAACCCGCATGGTCGGTGAGGAAAAGTTTGATGCGACGCTGACCGAAGTTCAGCTGGCCAACAATCATGTCGATCGGGTGTTCTACAGCGACCTGAGTGGAAAATATAAGTTCAACGTGAGCGGTGCCGATATGGAAGCCTTCGCTGTCATGTCTAACGTATTTGAACCCGTGCCGCCAAACACCCCAGCCGTGTTCAATGGTGCCCAAACCAATCGTCAGCTGTATGAGCAGATCGGCCGTCAATTCCGCTTTGGTCTGCGCGCCAAGTTCTGATCGGCACTTATTTGGAACCGCCCCCGTCATGCTGGTGGGGGCGGAAATCCGCCGAAATTTGAGGGATAGGCGCCTGGAATGTGACGGTGTCGCTCTGCGGGCGTAAGCGGCGGTATTCAGTGGAGGAGCCTAGGCCATACGTTTGGTCCGGGGCAATTCCAGGCCGCCGCGCAGCGTGGTTGAAGAATAACCCAGCGATGCTGGGTCAATAATAACGACGGGAGGCAATCTCATGCACGCAGGATTAAAACGCTTTACGGCCCGTATTGTCTTGTGTGGGGCGGCGGTTGCCGCCGCAACTATCGCCAGCGTTGCCCATGCCGATGAGGCCTCCTGCAAGGCCCTCGCGGGTATGACCTTCCCAGCCAAGGCTATGCAATTCCCGAATACCGGTGCGAAGATCATGAGCGCCGAATGGGTCGCCGAGCGGCCCAATTTCCAAGCCTATTGCAAGGTCCGCAGCGAGATCACCCCGGTCGATCCCAAGTCGACACGCACTCTGGTGGCAACGAACCTGCCGGCGCTTTGGAACGATAAGGCAGTGCAGTTCGGCGGCGGCGGCCTCAACGGCACCCTGGTCGAAGGCACGGGACTTCTGCGTGACGATCCGCCCGGCGGCCAGCCTCTGGCCAAGGGCTATGTGACCCTCGGCACCGACGGCGGTCACCCCAATGCCAAGCCGGAAATTGGCGTATTCATGCTCAATGCCGAGGCCGAGCTGAACAACGCCTACGGCGCCAATAAGAACGGCCACGACCTGTCGCTGGCGATTATCAACGCCTACTATAAGGCTGCGCCGAAACGGTTTTATTTCTACGGCGGCTCGGAAGGCGGACGACAGGCCCTGGTGGCCGTCCAGATGTTCCCGACTTCGTACGATGGCGCGGTGGCCAATGTGCCGTCGCTGAACAAGACCCTGCAATACATCGCCAAAAACAACGTCTGGATGTCAACCCACAACGGTGGCTGGATGAACAAGGCCAAGATCCATCTGCTAGCCAAGGCCACCATGGATCTTTGCGATGGATTGGACGGGCTCAAGGATGGGGTGATTAGCAAGTACCGCGCCTGCCGCGAGCTCTCCAAACCCGAGGCCCTCCGCTGCCCCGACGGCAAAGACACCGGCGATACCTGCCTCTCCGACAAGCAGATCGCCGCCGTAAAAACGGTGCGCGGACGCTTCGATATAGGTTTCCCGCTCAAGAACGGGATCCAGACTCTGGCGGGTTGGTCGGTCGGCGCGGAAGATGGCCCCGGCGGATACAACGACCAGATCATGGCGGAGAAGGCCGAGCCGAAGGATGACGATCCTGGCAGCTACATCAGCGGCAACCAGTTCGTGCGCTACGCTATCATGCGCGACGCCAATAGCCGGGGTGCGCCCGACTATCAGAAATACAAGCAGCGCATCGTTGAACTTTCCAATATGTCAGACATGAGCAATCCCGACCTGACGCCATTCTTGAAGCGCGGTGGAAAGTTGATCCTCAAGGGCAACGGTGCCGACTATCAGGTCGGGGCGGAGACCGTGTTCGAATACTACGGCAATGTGGTC
>CANKEA010000034.1 GCA_947480815.1 Caulobacterales bacterium
CGATAACAATAGGCGCTGCAGATCGCGTGCCGCTGACGTCTTGGGTCTATGTCGAGCCACAGGCGCGGTACTATCAACAGACCGCAGCCAACTTCTTCCGGGACTTCCTCATCAACGGACAAGCCGTGCCAACGTTTGTGAGTTCGGATGGGCGGCTGGCGAAGTTTTCGTCGACGACGGTGGGTCTGAAGGTCGGATTGAACCTGTTCAAGACCGGCGAACTTTACGTCTTGGCCGAGCAATACGACCAGACGGGTGAGCATCACCCGGCCAACGCGGTGGGGTCTCTAAAGACCCTTGACCTGTTCAGCGGCGTGTCGGCCACCAGCGTGATCGTGGGGTACAGTTTCGCCTTTTAGGCAGGCGAAGCATCTCGATTTTGATGAAGTCTGGGGCGTAAAGTTTTGTCATTCGAATTTATCCTTTCCGAGCGCTTAACCATATTTTCAGGCCTGAAGGCTCTCCTTGTCTCATCGGTTCGACTGTCACAGCGGCAGAGCCGGTTTGAATAGGATCAAGCACATGTCCACGGACGTGCAGATTGAAACGCCTGGGGGTATCCCCCTGCCGCAGCCCAACTCTAGCGGCGACGAACTGTTCCGCATGGGCATGCTCTACTCGACCGGCCAGGGCGGTGCCCCTCTCGACTATGTATCGGCGCACATGCTTTTTAACCTTGCTGCCATGCGTGGCTCGCAGGAGGCCGTGACCTATCGCAAAGAAGTGAGCCGGGACATGGACGCCGCCGATGTGGCTGAAGCCCAACGCCAGGCTCGCCAGTGGTTTTCCCAGCCTTGTGACTGACCGGGAAGGTTGTTGGTATTCCAGGAGTAGCGGGCGCTCAGCCCCGTTGGGGCTGTCAGGATGCAGAGGTTTCGCGCCGTTCCAACAATTCGTCATCTGTTAACGAAAATGGGTAACTAAACGTTAATCGCAGACCCCCCAGGGTCAATTCGCAAAGGGTGAGCAGCCCTTATTGGATTCGCTTGCGGATAGAATGAGTACTCTCTGGAGCGACCTACCGCACGATCATCCGCTGCGTTGCAACGCGCGCATCGGGCGGGTTGTCTATGCGCCGACCGATTTCGTCACCCTGCTGTGGCGAGAGTTGCCACTGATGATCCTAGTCTTTCTATTTGTGGTTGGACTGGGATTCGCCGTCGCCCTAAGCCTGAAGAAGACCTACACGGCTTCATCCAGCTTATTTGTGCGACTTGGCCAGGAATATGTCTACGAACCACGTGCGGGTGACGCTGGCCGTGGCGCAGTGCCGGACATCAATACGGTGGTTCAGGCAGAGACTGAAATCCTCAATAGCGCTGAACTGCGCGACCGGGTTATCCGAGAGATGGGCCTACCATCGGTGTTCCCGGACTTAGCGAAGAAATATGCCGCCGCCGCACTCGCCGACCGACCGATGGCGCTGGTCAAGGCACGCGAAGCGATGGGCAAGGCCCTGAAGGTGGACGCTGCGCCCGACAACGCGATCGTCCGCATCAGCTATCAGGCCAAGGACCCAGACGTGGCATTGCGGGTGCTGAACACCCTGTTGAATGACTACATGACCTATCGGCTCGGCCTGTTGATCGCGCCCGACGAGAGAGTGCTGGAACGTCAGCGTGGGCTTTATGAAGACAGGCTGGCCACGGCAGACAAGGCCTATCAGGATTTCCTGATGGTCAACGGCATTGGCGACTTTAACGCTGAGAAGGCCGCCCTGATCCAGGTGCAGAGCCAGGTAGAGACGCAACGCTACGCCGCAGAAACGCGGTTGCAGGATCGCACCGCGCGCCTGGCCAGTATACAGAGCCAGTTGAGATCGACGCCGGCCGAGGTGGTCCTGTTTCGGGATGCCTCGACCGTGGCCGCCGACAAGCTGGTGGGTTTGAAACTGGAACGTGAAAGCCTGTTGTCGCGCTATATGCCCGACGCCCAATCGGTGAAGGATATCGAAGCCCAAATTGCCCAACTGCAAGCAGGGTTCGATACGGGCCGTACCAACGCGCCGGGCACGCAGCGTACCGGCATCAACCCAGTCTATCAGACTCTTCAGTCGACCTGGAACGACCTAGCTGCTGAGGTGGCCGCCCTTCGGGGAACCGTGCGAGCCTATCGCGATCAGGCCGGACAGGTGAACTTGCGGCTGCAAAAGCTGGCCGCCCTAGAGCCGCGCTTCATCGCCTTGAGCCGAGACCGTGATCTGCTGCAGGCTGGGGTGCGAGATTTTACCGTTCGCCAACAGCAGGACCACGCCTCGCGCCAAATTGCCGGCGAGAGCAATGATAATATCCGTGTGGTGCAGCGAGCGACCGTCGCCACAAACGGCAAGAGCCTGCGTAAAACAGTGCTAGCCTTGGCGCTGATTTTTTCCCTGTTCGCCGCCCTCTGTGTCGGTCTGATCCGCATGTTCCTGCGGCCCGGGTTGCGGACCGCGGAATCGGCTGCCTTGACCCTGGAATTGCCGGTCCTGGCCAAGGCCGGCCTCAAATACTGAACAGACAGCCGCGCTCAAGCTGCGCGCTTGCATGCAAAGGTTCGCTTGGCGGGTGTGTTGGCGGTATCCTCAGCGTTTAGATGCGGGCGCGATTCGAGTGTGATGCTGGATCTTAACGCTGAGATGGCGGAGCTGTGGGGATCGCTTGGCGCAACAACGCCAGGGCGCGCCCGGCTGATCCAGTTTGTCTCCGCGCGAGGCGGGGAGGGCGTGTCTAGTGTCGCTCGCGCGTTCGCGCTTTTCGCGGCGCGCCGTGCCAAGCGCTCGGTCTGGCTAATTGATCTGGATCTGATGGCCAACGGACAATTTTCCGCCGTGGCCGGCGATCAAGCCCAATGCGGCGAATTGGGCGGACCAGTGGCCGCCAGCCCTGACGATTCAATGTTCTTCACAGTGCGGCCGGCGCAAAATGGACCGAACAGCAGGGTCGTATCTGACGCCCGCTATCTGGTGGCCTATGGGCTGAAGGGCGTGCGCTTCTGGGTTACTCGCCTGCGCAGCGAGGCGCTGGCACCAGGCCAGTTTCCCCACATTGTTCCGGATGGCCGTTACTGGCAGGTGATGCGCAACCATGCCGACCTGATCGTGGTCGATTGCCCTGCCGCAGACCGCAGCCAGGTTGCCCTGATTACGGCTCCGTTCATGGACCAGACCGTGCTGGTGGTGGCCGCCAACGAGCCGGAGGTGCGGCCGCCTCTGCTACTGCGCGACGCGATTTCCGTCGCGGGCGGTCACTGCGCCGGGGTGTTCCTCAACAAGACCAATGCCGAACCACCAGGGTTTCTTAGTGCCATTCTGCCGTGAACCGGCCGGTCTTGGCCAGCCTCTCAGCACCTTGGCCGACTGCCGGTCGCCAGTGGCATAGGCAGAGCTGCGTGAGCTGTTAGCCTTCCGGCGCTGTGTGCTGATGGTATTGATCTTCAGCTATGGCTGGCAGGCGCAAACCGTCCAGCGCTTAGCCTTTGAACATCCAGGCGGAGTTCCTGCCGGCCTACGTTAAGGCTGCGGTGCTTTGCGCTAGATCGCCTTGGAATGTGGCCTCCGCCGCCTAAGATGACGGGAAACTGGGGTTCGGATCGCTCACGCGCTCATCCTGCCAAGAGCCGATCGCTTAGCCAACGCAATTGAGAGTGGGAAGGCGCGTTGCCTAATGCATCGGGACAGGCTAACCACCCTCGCAACGGAGACGTGGCCGAGTGGCTGAAGGCAACGGTTTGCTAAATCGTCATACCCCTAAAGGGTATCGAGGGTTCGAATCCCTCCGTCTCCGCCATTCTTCTTTTTGAAGCCGTAATGAACGGGGTGGCTAGACCCTGCCCGTCTTTATGAGCCAGCCTTAGCTGAGCGTCATTAAAATCAGATAGCCAAGCCGGGGGTGCCCCTTGGTTTTAACCTTCATCCAGACCTCAAACTAAAGGCATGCGAGCGCTTTGAGATGCGCTTTGGGCGCATGCCAGTGCCGCATTCAGCATTCACGAGGGGGCATTTTGGCTCTTGATTGCGTCGGAAAACCCCATCGCATGCGGCGCTGAGGCATACCGGGAATCAAAAGCCCCCGCCGTGAGGTGAGGGCAATCCGCAGTCGGCAGCGGCCACCGAATGTGGTTACAGCGCTGTCGAGCAGGATGGATAGCGTGATCGGCGCGGAACCCGTCATCGTCCTGCGAATACCTTTCGTTTCGACGCTAGTCGGCGTCATCTAAGCCAGCATTTCCGGCGCGATCTGACTCAAGAGTGGCTGCCCTCAACTTCACGTATGCCGCCTTGTGGCCACTCTATTACCGTATAATCTCCTTCTAATTCGTGTCCGCGATTGGAGTTCAAAAATGCTCAAACTTTTGCGCAAGACGACCGTTTCAGCCCTAGCCGTGGGCCTTGTGCTGCTGGGCGTTCCGGCTGCGGCCCAGCAGGCCGCTACCTCGGCCGCGATCCCGCCGCCGTCGGTGTCCAAGGATGTCAACCTAGCGCGTGCCGGGGTCTATAAGCTCGACACTGAGCACTCGAGCATGATCTTCCGCATCCTGCACCAGCAGGGCATTTCGTTTTCGACTTTCCGCATGCCCGGGCTTTCGGGCAACCTGACCTGGGACCCGGCCAATATCGAGACGTCCAAGGTTGAGGCCACGGTGAGCATGAATGATGTGTTGACCCATGTGCCCGGGTTCGGCGGCGAGATTGCCTATGAGGCGCGCTTCTTTGACGCCGGCAAGTTTCCCTCCGCCAAGTTCGTCTCGACTGTGGTCAAGCGCACCGGCCCGACCACCGGCACGATCACCGGCGACCTGACTTTCAAGGGTAAGACCTACCCAATGACCTGGAACACGGAACTTACCGGTGTGGCTAAGAACCGCGCCGGCATGACCATCATCGGGCTGACTGCCACCGGTGTGATGAAGCGGTCACTGTGGGGCTACACTTCCGAGCCGGGCAATGCCGACGAGGTCCACTTCATCCTCGATCTGGAGTTCGATCTCCCCGCCTAGGGCAGGGTGAGGACGTGTCTGACACGGTTTTTTGTCTGCACTCGGTGCAGCGGGCAGCTTTGCACAGGGCGTGGGAAAAAAGACTAAGTTACGTCATGATTGAGCGGCACTACGGGCTAAGGCTTCGGCTTCCCTCGTGTCGCCCTCAGGGAGATTTGAATGAACCGTGTTTCGACCAGGATGGCAGTGGCCCTCGGCATCGCCACGAGCTTAACCCTGCTCGCCGTGGATGCTGCGGAAGCGCGACGCGGTGGAAGTTTCGGCAGCCGGGGCATGCGCACCTTTTCGGTGCCTGCGCCGACCCGCACCGCACCGCGGGCAACTGCACCCATCCAGCGCTCCATGACGCCGCAGACACCCAATGCTCAGCGCCCGGCGACCACCCCGGTTGGATCAGCGACACCCGGCGTTCAGCCGCAGCGACGCGGGCTTTTCGGCGGCATGGGCGGGGCCCTGCTAGGAGGCCTTGCCGCTGGCGGTCTTCTCGGGCTGATGATGGGCAATGGCTTTGGCGGCCTTAACTCCGGCATGATGAACACCTTGATGCAGTTTGCCCTCATCGGTTTGGGGGCCTACCTTCTGATTGCGCTGTTTCGTCGCCGTGCACCTCAAGCTGCAGGGTTCGCCCGGGATGCAGGTGCCGGCGGTGCCGCGCCGGATGGACTGGGACGCATAGGTTTCCCGTCGTTTGGTGCTGGCGCAGCGGCTCCGCTTGCCGCAACACCGCAAAGCCGCACGGGCGGGCAGGACATAGCCCTTACCCTCACCGACCGGGATCGCTTCGAGCAACTGCTGTCCGAGGTTCAGGATGCCTTCGCCCGTGAGGACTACGCAGCGCTGCGCGCAATCACCACGCCGGAGATCATGTCCTATCTTTCGGAGGAATTGAGCCAGAACGCCACTCAGGGACGCCGCAACGAGGTCTCGCAGACAAAACTGCTGCAGGCCGACATCGCCGAGGCCTGGAACGAGGACGACCAGGACTACGTCACCGTGGCCATGCGTTTCGAGAGCATCGACGTCATGCGCGACCGCCAGTCGGGTGCCATCGTCTCGGGCGACCCAAACCGACCCTCTGAAGCGACCGAGCTATGGACCTTCGTCCGCCAGAACGGCGCGCCCTGGAAACTGTCGGCGATCCAGGAGTCCTAGATCACGGCCGGTTCAGCCGAGCCCGCCACTTGATCATTGTGCTTTAGCCCTGGATGGCCAGTCTCGTCTTGAGTACAGAGTTGTCGCCTCTGCAGGGGCTAACCTGCAGGCCGACGACACCCTACCCAACGCGAATTAAGCGTCGCGCTAAGTGGCACGCACAGCTGGCATTGAAGGCACAAATCCAAGGCCATTCAGTTAGCTTGTGTTGGGCCGTGCCCCACACCAAACCAAACGTCTCGCCGATTATTCGCTTGGCCGCCTCGAGCTACATCGTGCGCAAAGCCGCCACAGACGAAAAAGCCCGCCGCGATGAATCGGGACGGGCCTTGTCGAGAATTTTGACGAACCAGACCCCGCGAGGGGTCCGGTTGTCCGGTCTAGTACTGGAAGCGCAAGCCGATGCGGAAGAAACGGCCGACGGTGTCGTACAGTTGGGTGCCGCTGACGTTGGCAGCCACCGCGCCCAGGATCGACGGGCGCTTGTTGAGTAGGTTGTTGATCGTTCCGTATACCTGCAGCTTACGCGAGCTCTCGCTGAGGATATCGTAGCTCGAGTTCAGGTTCAGGTAGACTACGCCCGGGAATAGGTTGTCGCTAACGCTAGTTGAAGCCGTCGACTTGTAGGTCGGGTCATCAGGACCGACGTTGTTGTTGCTCCAACGCGTGTCTTTAAAGTAGCGCGCGCCCAGGTTCACGTTCAGCTTGTTAAGGGCATAGTTGACATTGAAGTTGCCCTGCATGGCCGCAACGCCGTTCATGAAGCCGGCGCTGTCGCTGGCAACACCCGCGTTGGTGGTAGTCTTCAAGGTGTCAACCCAGGTGGTCAGGTTGCGCAGGTCAAGCGTACCGGCCAGGCCCATGACCTCCAGAGGAACGCGATAGGCCACCTCCAGATCCTTACCGCGCGTCAGCAGTTGGTTCAGGTTCTGCGGCAGTCCGGCGACAGACTGCAGCCCGTAGAGGCTGTTGTCGCGGATCACGAACTTACAGAGGGCCTGATCGCCCTTGAAGCAGCCATTTAGCGTATCAACCGCGCCCAGAGACGCGATAACGCCGGTGATGTTGATGTCGAAGTAGTCGACGGAGATCTTTAGGCCCTGGGTCATGCCCCAGTGCGGCGTGAACACCACGCCACCGGTAAAGGTCTTGGCCCTTTCAGGTACCAGGAACGGGTTACCGCCACTGATGGTGGTCAGACGGCCGACCTGGTTGGTGAACGGATTAAGAATGCCGGTAGAGCCGCCCGAACCGGGAGTCGAGAACAGCTGGTCGGGGGTCGGGGCCTTGATGTCGCGCGATTCAGTGACGCGGAAACGAAGGTAGTCCGAAGGCTCCCAGGTGCCGCCGATCTTCCAGGTCGTGACCGAGCCGCTGGTTTGATAGTGGGTACGACGAACTGCGCCGTTCAGGTCTAGAGACCTAGCCAGCGGTGCGTCTTTGAGCAGCGGAACGCCAGCTTCAGCGTAGGCTTCGCGGACATTATCTTCGCCGTTGTAGGTCGACTGGTTGACGGTCTGCCAAGCCAGCAGGTCGGAACGCGGGTCAGCCTTTGCTTCGATCCGGTCCTTACGGAATTCGCCGCCGACGGCCAGAGACAGCGGGCCGGCCGGAAGTTCAATCAGGTTTCCGGACAGGTTGATACCGCCGCTGGTCTGGCTGATCACGTTGTTGCTGGTCACCGAGCCCGTCACATAGTCCTTGGCGGCTTGGCTGTTTTGCTGCCCGAAGACGTTGAAGGGCACGCAGCCTGATTCCACGATCAGAGCATCAGCGGCAGTCAGGTTCGCGTTCGCGACGGCCTGGGCGGTCGTAGCGCACGCCGGTTGGCCGTTGGCACCGGTCACGACGTTGACCGCCAGGGCCAGGTTCGGCCGATCGATCATCGGGGTAGAATTATAGTCCTGAGTGGTCTGGCCATATAGGAGGTGCGCATCCCACGACCAGTTGTCATTGATCTTGCCGCGCGCGCCGACCACACCACGCATGGTTTCCCATTCGGTGAAGACCTTCCAGGGACCGATATCGTTGTTGAATCGGCCAATGCTGATGCTCGTCAGGCCACCAGAGACCATGCGAGCGCGGGTGGCGGCGGGGATGAAGGGATTGCTGATCGGCACGTTGATGCCGGTCGACAGATAGGTATCCCCGTGGCCTTCGGCGTTGGTATTGAACGCGTAGTTGCCTTCAGTGAACAGAGTGAGCTTGTCGTTTACCTCATAGGTGCCGCGCGCCATGAAATTGCGGCGCTCGAACGGGTTCGACAGGGCCTGAATGCTCTGAGTGTTCGTGCCGTAATTGGTGGTCGAACCCAGGCGGGTCTGACCAAACACCTGGCCAAGGTTATCGGTGTACGGAACGCCATTCAGGTCGAAGGCTGTACCCTTCAGAGGACCGGAGATGATCACGCTACCTGGCGTAAACAGGGACTCGACATTCGAACCGACCCAGCCGATCGCCGGCAGACCCGCTGCGCGTGTAGTCCCGTAAGAAACCTGACCCGGCTCGTCGCGGAACCAGTCATTGCTATAGAAGCTCGAGATGACCTTGGTCTTGGTATAGTCGCCGCCGACGATGAAATGCGCGCGACCGTCTTTCGACTGAAGGCCGTAACCCAGGCTGCCGACGTATTCGGTGCCCTTGCCATATCCGGTGATGCCGTACTGGACGCTGCCCTTAAGGCCGACCAGACGGTCATTCATGATGAAGTTGACCACACCGGCGACGGCGTCCGAACCGTAAGCCGCAGAGGCCCCACCCGTGACGATATCGACGCGGTCAACGAGGCTGGTCGGGATCTGCGCCAGATCGACGGAGAAGCTGCTGGACGAACCGACATAGCGGCGGCCGTCGATGAGCACGAGCGAACGGCCCGAGCCAAGGCCGCGCAGGTTAGCGGGCTGCTGTCCAGCGCCACCGATCAATCGGGTCGACTGGGTTGGGCCGGCGCTGTTGCGGAACGAAGGCAACTCCTGCAGGGCTTCGGCCATCGACGCCGGGGCGCGTTGTTGCAGGGATGCCTGTCCAATCGTGGTGACGGGGGTCGGGGCGGTGAATCCGGCATTGGCCAGGCGCGAACCGGTAACTACGACGGTCTCGACTTCCGCAACGCCCGCGGTAACCTCTTGCGCCGCGACTGTGCCTGCGTAGCCGAGCGCGATAGCGGCGCTGGCGAACAGGGCGGTCTTGCGGGCGAATTGGCGATAATTGATTGGCATAGTTGGTTCCATCCCAGGTTTGCAACGGTGTCCGAAGCATCGGGCCA
>CANKEA010000035.1 GCA_947480815.1 Caulobacterales bacterium
CCTGATCGTACGCCTTTGGCGCGACCTGATGGGCGATAACCTAACCCGCCAGGGTAGTTTCCGCATCGCCATGGTCCCTGGCCACGATCCGGCCCGCGCCATGGAACTGACCCGGCTACGCTTTGGCGGTGCGCCGCAAATCATATCCTATGACACCCCGGCAGCCGCCGTGGGCGCCGCCCGCACCAGCGGCACTGTTGCGGTGCTCCCGCTGTCGGAGCCCGGCGGCTGGGCGCGGCTATTGGCCGAGCCAAAAGTCCGCGTTTTTGCCTCTCTCCCCTGTATGGCGTCGCTGGGTCCACACTATGCCCTTGCCGCCGCCATGGTCGACATTGAGCCCACCGGCGCGGACGAGACCTTCTGGGTTACCGACGCGGGCGGTAGTGCCGCCGTGATTGAAGCGGGCCTGGGTGTTGATGGTGTGGCCGCTTCCCTTCTGGCCGAGGGCGGTGGCCTGCGCCTGTTCGCCCTGGCCGGTTTCTATCAAGAAGGGGACGACCGCCTGATGCGGGCACCGGGCACGCTCAACGGGGTTATCGGCGCAGCCGCAGCCCCGCTGGACCTCTAGCCGTGACAGACGTTCCCCAGCCCAAACCCGGTATTCTGGATATCGCCCAATATGTGCCCGGCAAGGCCAAGGCAACGGGGATCGATAATCCGATCAAGATGTCGGCCAACGAGAACCCGCTTGGGGCAAGTCCTCGAGCCACAGAAGCCTTTGCCGCGGCAGCGCAGCGCCTCTCGATCTACCCAGACGGCTCGGCTGGGGCCCTACGCACGGCCATCGCCAAAAGCTACGACCTGGAACCTGAGCGCCTGACCTTTGGCTGTGGTTCGGATGAGGTTTTCGAAGACCTCTGCCAAGTCTTTCTCGAAGCCGGCGATAAAATCATCCAGGGTCAATTCGGCTTCGCCGCCTATGCTATTTTCGCCCGTTCCTGCGAGGCGCACGTGCGCTTCGCCCCGATGCCGGACATGCACCTGACTGCCGAGGCGGTTTTGAGCCAGGTGGATGAACGCACCCGCATCGTCTTTCTCGACAATCCCTGCAATCCGACGGGAACGATCATGCCGTTCTCAGAGGTGCGGTGGCTGCATGAGCGCCTGCCCGGCCGCGTGGTGCTAGTGCTCGACGGGGCCTACGGCGAATTCGTCGATGCTGGTGACTATAATCAAGGGTTCGACCTCGCCCGCGGTGCCGACAACATTGTTGTCACCAAGACCTTCTCCAAGCTGGGCCTCGCTTCGGCCCGTGTCGGCTGGGGCTACGCGCCCGCCGCGATTATCGGGGCGCTGGAACGCATACGACAACCGTTCAACCTGACCATCGCCGGGATGGAAGCGGCCATAGCTCAGCTCGCGGATCGCGATTTCATCGACCGCTCGGTCGCCCTGGTCACACAGTGGCGCCCATGGCTGGCGCAGCAGCTTGGCGGACTCGGGCTGGAGGTCTTCCCGAGCCAGGCTAATTTCGTGCTAGCGCGCTTCCCGAATAAACCCGGACGGACCGCGGCCGAGGCCGAGGCCTGGCTCGCGAGGCGCGGCGTGCTTGTGCGTCATGTGGCAAACTACGGCCTGCCAGACTGCCTACGCATCAGCATTGGACTGGAAGACCATAACCGTGTGGTGGTCGAACGGCTGCGCGAGTTCCTGGCGGCCTAGGCTTTCGCCGGCTTGACCTGATCGAGCAGTCCTCGCGCTTGGGCGACAAAGGACTCCGCAATCTCAGCGGCGAATGGGTTTTGGGTCTGGATCGCCGCGAAAAGCTCGAAGCTGTCGCCGCCAACCAGCGCGCAGAGTTCCAGCAGGTGCTGGTAAGACGGGGTCTTCATCTGCTCGTCGGGAATGTCGAGATTGACCAGTGATCGCCCGATCAGATGAGTCAAGGCCTGGACATAGGCCATCTCCCGGTCATGGGCTTCCGGCCTGGTGACATTGACCGTCAGGCCAAGCGAGCGGCCAAAATCCGCAACACATTCGAACCGGTCCCCACGAACAGGACAGACCACTAGCCGAAGGCCAGCCAGGCCAGTCTTGGCGCTCTGTGGGCCAAACAGCGGGTGCGTGGCAACAATGTCGACCCCCTCGGGCAGGATCTCCAACATCCACTGGCTAGGCAAAACCTTCACCGAGCCAACGTCGATGACCAGGGCACCGGCTTGCAGATGCGGCGCAATCTGTTCGAACACCGCCCGCATTGCCATCACCGGCACGGCAACGACAACAATCTCGCACATTGCAGCCTGTTCGACCGCTCCGAAGGCCACGCCAAGGGCGCGCGCAGTCGCTTCCGCACGCGGTGCGGCATCAGCGACAATCACGTCGTAGTGGGATTTCAGGTGAAGCGCAGCCAACTGGCCGAACTGCCCAAATCCGATCAGGCCCAAGGTCTTCATCGCTGCGGCTTAACCTGAGGGGCCCGGCGGTGCAAATGGGAGGCACCTAGACCTCCGGATGCGCCATCTGTGTCAGCCAAGCCGCAACGCCGGCCAGGGCATGCTTATTCACCGCATAAAACCGCCGTTGCGCCACGGGGCGCACGGTCACCAAACCCGTATCGCGCAGCACTTTCAGATGCTGAGACACCGCCGGGGCGGTGCAATTGAACTGTTCCCAGATTTCGGCCACCGGCTGTTCGCCATCGGCCAGTAAGGCGATGATCTGGCGTCGGGTCGGGTCGGCCAGGGCTGTGAAGGCGGCGGAAACGGTCATGGGCCATTACCAAAGCCCAGGCGCGGTGTGACTGCAAGTTAAGCGTGGGCTTAGGTCGGCTAAAGGGTGAGAAAAGCCTTGGTCGACTCGATCGCCTGAACCAGGCTCATGCGCTGAAGTTCCACCCCATTCGGCAGGCCGGAAAACAATCGTGTCGGCGAGGACGCGTCGAGCATCACAAAGACCCCCTTGTCGTCGGCGCGTCGGATCAAGCGCCCGAAGGCCTGGCTGATACGGGCGCGCGCCAGGGCGTCATCATAGCCCTTACCGCCAAACCGCACGCGGCGGGCCTTGTGCAACAGATCTGGGCGCGGCCATGGAATACGGTCAAACACCAAAAGGCGCAGGCTGCGGCCAGGTACGTCCACGCCATCGCGGATCGCGTCGGTGCCCAGCAAACAGCTGTCCTCCTCGGCGCGGAAGATGTCGACCAACGCCCCCGCCTCCAGGGGATCAACATGCTGGCCGTAGAGCGCCAGGCCCTTGGCGGCCAGGGGGGCGGAGATCAGGTCATGCACCGCGCGCAGGCGACGGATAGCGGTGAACAGGCCAACAGCCCCACCTCCAGCGGCCAAGAACAGTTCGCGCATGGCGGCGGCAACCTGACGGGGATCCTCCCTGCCCACATCTGTGACCACAAAGGCGCGCGCCTGACGGGCATAGTCGAACGGCGAGACAACACGCAGGGTCTTGGGCCGGTCGGGGAATCGGGCTGCGCCGGTGCGCATCTCGGCAAGGGCGAACGGATCGTCCAACGCGTTGTCGGCCAAGGTCGCGCTGGTCACAAGCACGCCATGCGCTGGCGACAGCACCGCCGCATGCAGCGGCTCGGTAGGATCGACCCAATGGCGGCGGGCCGCAGCGTCCACCACCCGGCCATAGAGGAAGGTCGCCTCGAACCAATCCACGAAATCGGGATCGTCGGCGCTCTCGTCGTCGATAGCGCGCAGCATGCCGCGCCAAGCCGGCAGGGTCATGCGCGCACGCCGATCAAGCCCGCGCAGGGCCCCCTCGATCCGGGCGCGTTCCGCCTGACCCAGGGTATCGGCCTCCTCATCCAGGGTGTCTTCCAGATGTCGGGCCAGCGCCAACAAGGGGGCCTCGACGGCCGCCAGGGCCGCAGCGGCCTTTCCGGCCATTTCCCGCACGCGCGTCAAGGCCGGCCGGGCGGCGCATTCCATGCCGATATCGGCTGAACCCGCACCGGAGCTGCGGGCCCGCAGCTGCTCGATCACCGCGGCCAGGAACCCTTCCACAGGTCCGATCGGATTTACCTCGCCAGTGCCTGGGGCAATGCGGCCGCTCCATCCCTCGCCCGGCAGGGCGGCGGCAGCATGCAAGGCCTGGCTCATGGCGTCGCGCGCCATCTGACGGTCGCCCAGCAGGTCACCCAGCCGTTGTTCCAGCCCGCGACCGCGCCGGCCACGGCCCTCTGGTCCTCGGATCCAGCGGCGCAGCTCCGCCGACTCCGCCCCAGACAGCGCCGCCGAAAACGCGCTGTCGGCGGCCTCGAACAGGTGGTGGCCTTCGTCAAACACCAACCGTTTAAAATGCGCCGTTTCTGTATCGGCGGTCTTCCCCCGGGCCGAACGCGCACCGTCGAAGGCAGCGTGAGTCAGAACCAGGGCGTGGTTGGCAATAACGATGTCGGCATGGCGGCTGGCCCGGATCGCCTTCTCGACGAAACAGGCCCGATAATGCGGGCAGGCCGCGTGCACACACTCGCCGCGCCGGTCGACCAGGTTCGAGGCACTGGCCTGGGCGGCGGGCGATATTCCAAACAGGCTGGGCAAATAGGCCGGAAAATCGCCGCCGGTCATGTCGCCATCGACGCTAACCCGCGCCCAACGGCTGGCCAGCGCCAAGCCGATCAGGTCGCCATTGCCAAGCTGGGCAGCATTGACGCTCTCCTGCAGGTTCAACAGACAGAGGTAATTCTCACGACCCTTACGCACCACGGCCTTCACCGCATGAACCGCCGGGTCGGGGAAGATTGAGCGGCTCGCGCGCGAAATCTGCCGCTGCAGGGCGCGCGTATAGGTGCTGACCCACACCGCAGGACCGTTGGCCTGGGCCCACAACGACGCGGGTGCCAAATAGGCCAGGGTCTTGCCCACGCCGGTGCCCGCCTCGGCCAGCATCATGCGCGGCTCACCGTCTCGGTCACGCGGGGAAAAGGCAAAGGCGGCCTCGGCAGCGTATTCGGCCTGGCTCGGCCGCGCCTCGTCCAGCCCAGATTGCGCCAGCAGTTCCGTCAATCGCTGCGCTGCCGCCGCTGGGGCAACCGGCTGACTTAAGGCCTCGCCGGCTGGCGCACGGTCTTCCCATTCAGGTAGGCGGCTCCAGACATCCAGGCCCGAGCCGCGCCAGGCGTGATCCACCGGCTTCGACCGTAGGGCGGCAATGGCAGCCACACCCCACGACCAGCCGGCGCGCGCCAAGGTTTCAGCCAGAGCCAGGGCCTCTTCGCGCGAGGGGGTTGGCGCGGCCGCGAGGTCATTGAGCAGCAGGCCGGCGGCGGCTCGTAGGGTCGCGGCATGGTCAACCGCAGTCTTCGGTTCGGCAATACCTAGCGCCTGGGCCAATCCAGCGGCGGACGGCGCACAGAACTGCCCGGGTCGTACGAAGGCGAACAGCTCCAAGACGTCGAACATCCAAGGGCTGCGCATCGGGGCATTCTGGCCCAGCCGCCGGGCCGTTAGCCCCGCATGCACCACGAGAACCGGTCCACATTCGAACAAGGTGCGCGCCGCAGCAGGCGTGATGGGTTTGGCCGCCACGGCATCGGCCGCCGCCGCACTCGGGCCCGGCAGCACCACCAGGGCCGGCGCCAGTTCAAGCATGGGGGGAAACCGCGTTCACTCCTGCTAGTTAGTCGAGATTCCTCGGAAACGGAACGAGAACATTTGTTTGCGATCAAGGGCCACGGTGCCTAAATGCTCGCAACCGCATGTTAACCGCCACCCCGCCCCTGCCAACGCCTTTTGCCGACTGGTTCGCCCATCGTGGCTGGACGCCGCGCTCGCACCAGTTAGCCATGCTGGAACAGGCGCGGTTGGGCCACAGCGCCCTGCTGATCGCCCCAACCGGCGGCGGCAAGACCCTGGCGGTAGCCCTGGGACGCGACCGGGTACACGCGGTGGACTGGGGGTCGCTGCGCAGCGACTAGAGGTGAAGCGCCTGCTCTAGCGCAAAGGCGAGCGGGATGCCGGCACCGGCCGTCACGAAAGTGCGCATACGCGAGCGCCAGGGTGGGCCTTCGTGGATGCTAACATCCCACAGCCACTGCAACACGATGGCGATGATGAACCCCCCCAGGCGCCAGGGCGCGGGAATACGACCCTGCCCCAAGAGCAGGCCAAAGCCGATCATCGGCGCGACCACGGAAACAGCCAGGTGCAGCAAGCGCGGCCTATGCCTTTCAATCTCGATCCCGGCCCTCACGCCTCCCATGTAGCCCAGCATGGCCGTGGAATAGGCAAACAGCACGGCAAGCGACGAATGGGCGAAAGTTTGGGGGCCGTAGCAGAAGATAATTGAGGCGACGACGAAGGGTAAAATGCAAAGGAGGCTCAGCGCCCAGACGGCAGGCGGCGCATGTTGCGCAGGCTGATTTTCCAAGGAAAGTGCCTCAGTTGCCATGGTTTTTCGCCCCGTCGAGCCCTGTTGCGGCTCCGCCAGAGGGAAAAGGATTACAAAAACTTCACGTTAAATCCAGCGTCTTGAACGACCAGGCTTGATCAAGCCTGCGTCATTGTCATGTTGACTGCGCCCTCTCTGGGTCTAGCGGGCGAAGACCTGCAGCTTTGAAAGCGGATCCGGATCGAGATTGCCGGTGCTGGTCACGCCCTGATCAAGTTGATAGGCGGCGATAGCTAGCTTCAGCGCAGGCGTCGGTGTGCCATCCTGTGGCCCCTGGTAATAGCCCAGTTTCGAAAGCGCTTTTTGGGCCGTCGCTACGCCGGCTGCCCCGCCGGTCGCGACAATGCTTGCGGCTTGTGAGGGGTTGGCTGTGGTGGGCTTGAATCCAACAGCCGAGCGCTCGGCCGCGCTCTGCGCCTCGGCCGACAACTGGCTCTTGATCCGCGCCGAAGTCTTCTGACTCTCGCTGTCGCCATTACGCGAGGCGATCAGGTACCACTTATAGGACTCAGCGGCGTTCTGGCCCACGCCCAGGCCTTCCTCGTAAAGCCGCGCCAAATTGTACTGGCTGTCGACAAAGCCCATATCCGCCGCGCGGCGGAACCATTGCGCCGCCGTGGTGGAGTTCTTGACCCCGCCGGAGCCCTCGAAATAGTAGAGACCCAGATTGTGCATCGCCTTGACGTTGCCGGCCTGGGCCGCGCGCTCGGTCCACTGCCGAGCGGCCACCGGATCTTTTTTCAGACCGCCTTCGCCATTCTCATACAGCTTGGCCAGGTAGAATTGGCCCAGGGTGTAACCCTGGTTTGCGGCCTTGCGCAGGGCGTCAACGCCTGTGACATCCTTAGCTTCAATACGCCGCACACCGTCGGCATAGAGCGCCACCGGGTCTTTGCCAGGCGCAACGGCCTGTCCCGCGCCCAAAGCCGCGTCGACCGGCGCAGGGGTAAGCACCACCGCGGCCTGCGCAGTTGTTTCCGCCGGGATCGTATCGGCTGCGGCGGCCTTGGTGTCCGCAGGCATTTGCGCGTTGCGTGCCTCGATCATCCGGACCGAGGACGCGCCGTTGGGTTCGGCAACACCGAGGTAATAGGCCGCCAGACCGGCCCCGAGCATGGCTGCCGTGCCGGAGAAGATCAGTAAGGTCCGTAAGGTCGAGCCAGCAGGTTTTTTCGGCTTGGTGCTGAAACCCGTGAAAAGCGAGCCGCCACGGCTTGGCTGGTCACCGCTATCGGCGAACCCAACCCCCAAATTGCCCTTGCGTCCCCGGCCGTCGGGCTGGGAAGCCGCACGCGCCGCCGCGCGAGCCTGTTCGATCACCTCACGAGACGAACGGATGCGAACATCCTCAAATCCGGCCATTGGGGCAGGCGGTTCAGTCCCAAATGGGCTGGGCAGGCTATAGGCGTCGTCGGAGGGGTCCGCTTGGACTTCGGACTCGTAATCTTCGATGGCTTTGAAATCGTCGGCCGCGTCAAAATCCTCGGAATCAAACTGCGGCTGGCCCGGCGCAGTTGATGGGAATGCCGCAGCGCTGAATGGCTCCAGAACGTCCTCAGGCTCCGAGTGTGGTGCCAGGGGCGGCGGATCGTCCACGGGTTCCGCTGAAATCTCAGCGAACGTTGCCGCCATTGTGCTGAAAGGCGAGACTGGCTGGGCGTCTTGCTCGGATGTGGGGTCCAGGCTTATCGGCGCGGCGGACGCTGCCGCTGGCTCTGCAACCCGCCGCGACAGGGTATTGTCGATCTTCGCGCGGGCGTCTTCTAACAGGCGGGCGGTGCGCTCCTCACTCAGCCGGATTCGTTCGGCCAGATCGGCAGAGCCGCGCTCGTGGCGTTGATTCAGGCGTTCGGTGACGCGCGAAAGCTGTTCGCCGACATCATCGATAGCCAGAGCGTTACGGCGTTCGGCATTGGAGATACGTTCAGCCAGACGCTCGGTGATGCGCGCGATTTCCGACCCGAGCTTTTCTAGCGCCTGGGCCTGAACGTTGTCGGCGCGACCCAACCTCTGTTCCATCACCGCCGAAATCCGGCTCATCTCGCCGCCGGCTTGTTCGATCGCCTGAGCGCTACGGCTCTCCGAGCCCTGAATTCTGCGGTTTAGGGAATCGGCCAGGCCAACGACCTCAAGGCCCATCTTTTCCATGGCCTGGACAGAGCGCTGCTCGGCCGCCTGCACATGGGCGGCCATCTCGGTCAGCTTGCTTTCCATGCGATCGAAACTACCGTCGGCAGTATCACGCAGCTTGACGGCCATTTCCAGGCGCGAGGTTTCGATCTTCTGCCCAAGTTCCAACGACAAGCGGGAGAAGCGTTGCTCCAGGTCCGGGCCGGCCTGGCTTTCCACCGCACGCAGGCGGCGGTCCAGCACGGTGAAACTACTGCCCAGGTCGCGCAGCGCCTCGCCGGTGCGCTGGTGCGCCGCTTCCAACCGCTCGCTCACCCGACTGACGACAGCCTCGACGAGGGCTTCGAGATCAACCGGGCCGCCGGCCGGCCGGGCCTGTAGTTCGGATATCTGCTCGCGGGTCCGCGCCTCATCCTCGTAGAGGCGGCCTGCTAACTTACCCAGCGCGCCTTCAAGTGACCGCAGGGCCTCAGCCGAACGCGGCCCCTGAGCCTCTATCTCCAGCCGGCGGAGTCGTTCTCCGGCGCGCGTCTGTTCGGTCTTGATCTCGCTCGCGAGGCCCTCAAACCGCGCCGCCACCTGAACCTGCTCGCGATCAGCCATTGCCAGTCGCTGCAACACGCCGCGCACCGAATGGTCCATGCCATTGATCGCGCTGGAAGACCGCCGCTCCGCCGCTTCGATCCGTTCTGAAAACGCGTCAAGGGCGCTAGCGACCCGGCTCACCTCGTCCGCCGGATGGCCCATGGCCTCCATGCGCGGCGAAACTGGCTGACCGTATCGCGGCATCTCCATCACCGTCGGCCCAGACTTCGCGTGTAAGAACCCGGTCGGGCGCAC
>CANKEA010000036.1 GCA_947480815.1 Caulobacterales bacterium
ACCGCCCGAGAACATGTTGAACATACCCAGGATGCCTTGCGACTGCCCCTCGAAAGCGCGTGCGAACGCGCCCGGGTCGATGCCGGGGATCGGGATATAGGTGCCTAGTCGGTAGACGATCATAGCGATGACCGTGAACCAGATACGCTTGTGAAGGTCGGTCGCCCTTTGGAAGGCGCCGAAATTCATGTTGGCGGCGAGTTGCTCGGCGGCCGAAGCCATTCAGATCCCCTCAAAATTTCGAACACCAGAGATAAGCGAGTGAACCCGCCTTGTCATCCAGCAGTCCAAAATCAGGCTTCGGCAGCCTCGACCTTTACGGGACGGGCTTCGGTCAGGCTACCGCCCGCCGCTTCCACGGCCTTACGGGCACCCGCAGAGGCGGAATAGACGCTAATATTCAGCTTCGACTTCAGTTCGCCAACGCCCAGCAGACGGACGCCATCCTTTTTGCGGCGGATAACGCCGGCCGCGATCAGGACGTCAGCATCAATCGCCACCTTGGCGTCGAGCTTACCCGCCGCAATCGCCTGTTCTATGCGCCACAGGTTCACTTCCGCGAACTTCAGGGCAAAGGGATTGTTAAAACCGCGCTTGGGCATGCGCATGTGCAGCGGCATCTGGCCGCCTTCGAAGCCTGCGATGGCGACGCCTGAGCGCGCCTTCTGGCCCTTAACACCGCGACCACCGGTCTTGCCCTTGCCCGAACCCGGACCACGGCCGACGCGCATGCGCTTCTTGGTCGAGCCCTCGCGGGGCGACAGTTCGTTCAGCTTGGTCATAATTGAGCCTCTCCCTGGAGATCAAACGCCGGGGCAGTGGGCCCCGACTCGGCATGATGTTCTGGCCGCAAGGCCTTGTTTTATCTAGTCAACGACTTCAAGCAGGTGGGCGACCTTGGCGATCATCCCACGCACCGAGGGCGTGTCTTCCAGGGTCGCAGTGCGACCCATCTTGTTGAGCTTTAGCCCCGCCAAGGTTGCGCGTTGATCCTTCTCACGACGGATCGGGCTGCCCGTTTGGCGAACGGTAACGGTCTTGCCGGTGGCCATGACTTAGGACTCCACAGCTTCGGGGGACGAGGCCCCATCGGCGCGGCGACTCAGAACGTCGCTGACCTTCTTGCCGCGTTTGGCGGCAACCTGACGGGGCGAAGACTGCACCTTCAGGGCTTCGAACGTGGCGCGCACCATGTTGTAGGGGTTGGAGGAGCCGGTCGACTTGCCGACCACGTCCTGCACGCCCAAGGTTTCGAGAACAGCGCGCATCGGACCGCCGGCGATAACGCCAGTGCCGGGAGGTGCCGCACGAACCATGACCTTGCCAGCGCCCCAGCGGCCGTTGCCGTCGTGGTGCAGGGTACGGCTCTCACGCAGAGGCACGCGGATCATGGTCTTCTTGGCTTCTTCGGTCGCCTTACGAATGGCTTCCGGAACTTCGCGCGCCTTGCCATGACCAAAGCCAACCCGGCCCTTCTGATCGCCGACCACCATCAGGGCAGCGAATGAGAACCGGCGGCCGCCCTTAACGGTCGCGGCAACGCGATTGATGTGTACCAGCTTCTCGACGATGTCGCTTTCGGGCGAATCGGCGACCGGAGCATTGCGGTCACGACGTCCACGACCACCTTCGCCGCCACTACGGGGTTCACGAGCCATTTTTCGGATCCCTTAGAAGTTCAGACCGGCGTCGCGCGCCGCGTCAGCCAGGGCCTTGACCCGGCCATGATAGATGTAGCCGCCGCGGTCGAACACGACATCCTTTACACCTTTTTCCAAGGCGCGCTCGGCAACCAGCTTACCCACTAGGGCAGCGGCTTCCTTGTCGGCACCCTTGGTCTTGCCCTTTTCGCCTTCCAGCGAGGAGGCAGCTGCCAGGGTGATGCCTTGCTGGTCGTCGATGACCTGGGCGTAGATGTTCTTGCTCGAGCGGAAAACCGACAGGCGGGGACGCCCATTGGCCAGACTCTTGAGCCGCGTACGCACGCGCTGAGCGCGCTTGTCGGCGGAATTGCGGGTGCTGAGAGGCATGGCTTACTTCTTCTTGCCTTCCTTGCGACGGACACTTTCGCCTGCATACCGCACACCCTTGCCCTTGTAAGGCTCCGGCGGACGGATACGGCGGATCTTGGCCGCAGTTTCACCGACCAGCTGCTTATCAATGCCGCTGATCTTAATTTCGGTCTGCTTAGACGATGCAAAGCTGACCCCGGCTGGCGGCGTGATGTTCACGTCGTGCGAGAAGCCCAGCTGCAAGTTCAGGTCTTTGCCATTAATGGCCGCGCGATAGCCGACGCCGACGAGTTCGAGAGTCTGCTCATAGCCTTGGCTCACGCCATGGACCATGTTGGCAACCAGGGTGCGCGAAAGGCCCCACATCGACTTGGCGCGCGTGCTGTCGTTGCGTGGAAGCAGCGTGATCTCGCCAGCCTCGACCTTAAGCTCGATCTCGTCGACAACGGTCCAGGAGAGCTCGCCCTTGGGACCCTTGACCGTCACGGTTTGGCCACCCAGCGCGATTGTTACGCCCGACGGAATTGCCACGGCCTTTTTTCCGATACGCGACATCTTAATAGACCCTGCAGAGGACTTCGCCGCCGACATTGGCTTCACGGGCGGCGGCGTCAGACATAACACCCTTGGGCGTCGACAGGATCGAGATGCCCAGGCCGTTCTTGATCGGCTTGAGATCAGCAATCGAAGAGTAGACGCGACGGCCCGGCTTGGAGACGCGGGCAATTTCCGCGATGACCGGCTCGCCGTCGAAATACTTCAGTTCGATCTCGAATTCCGGGAATGCACCGGGCTTTTCCACCAGGTTGTAACCACGGATGTAGCCTTCAACGGCCAGCACATCGAGCACGCGACCACGTAGCTTCGAAGCCGGGGTGGAGACCTTGGAACGCTTGCGAGTCGCGGCGTTCTTGATGCGAGCGATCATATCGCTCAGGGGATCATTCATAGACATGTCTGTGCCCTCCCCTACCAGCTCGACTTCACGAGACCCGGGATCAGGCCATTGTTGCCCAATTCCCGAAGCGCGATCCGGCTCATTTTGAGTTTTCGATAGAAGGCGCGCGGACGGCCAGTGACTTCGCAACGGTTACGAATACGGGTTGGGGAGCTGTTACGCGGCAACTTAGCCAGCTTGAGGCGGGCCTCGAAACGCTCTTCCAGGGGAAGGGATTCGTTATTCGCCACAGCCTTCAGCGCGATGCGCTTGGCAGCGTTTTGTTTGACGAGACGCTTGACCATCTCGTTACGGTTCAGGGCGCTTTTCTTAGCCATTGTGCTTTCCCCCCGCTCAGTTCGTCACGAACGGGAACTGGAATTCCTTCAGAAGCGCACGCGCTTCGTCATCGGTCTTCGCAGTGGTGCAGACGATAATGTCCATGCCCCAGATCTGGTCGATCTGGTCGTAATTGATTTCCGGGAACACCAGGTGTTCCTTCAGGCCCATGGCAAAGTTGCCGCGGCCGTCAAAGCTGGTGGGCTTGAGGCCCCGGAAGTCCTTCACCCGCGGCAGGGCCACGGTGATAAGGCGGTCGAGGAACTCATACATTCGCTCCTTACGAAGCGTAACCTTGGCCCCAATCACCATGTTCTCCCGCAGCTTGAACTGAGCGATGGAGGTGCGGGCCTTGGTCGGCACAGGCTTTTGACCTGCGATCAAGGTCAGATCCTTAATGGCCGAGTTGACCTTCTTGGAATCCGCGACAGCTTCACCGATACCCATATTCAGCACGATCTTCTCGAGCTTGGGCACCTGCATCTCATTGGTGTAGCCGAACTGTTCCTTCATCACGGCGCGAATGCGCGCGTGATAGTCGGACTTCAGCCGCGGCGCGTAAGCTTGCTCAGCCATTGATCACCTCACCGGTCGTCTTGGCGACGCGGACCTTCTTGTCGCCGACAACCTTGAAACCGACGCGGGTCGGCTTGCCGGTCTTGTCGAGCAGCGCGACGTTGGACACATGCACCGCAGCTTCCTTGGTCTTGATCCCGCCTTGCGGATCAGCCTGGGTGGGCTTGGTGTGACGTTTGACCATGTTCACGCCCTCGACGAGCACGCGACTCTCCTTGGGCAGAACCTTCAGGATGGCACCAGAACGGCCCTTGTCCTTGCCGGCCAGCAGGACGACGCGGTCGCCCTTACGGATTTTAGCGGCCATTACAGCACCTCCGGCGCGAGGCTGATGATCTTCATGTGGTTCTTGGCGCGCAGTTCCCGCGGAACCGGACCGAAGATACGGGTGCCGACTGGTTCGTTGGCCTTGTTCACAATCACCGCGGCGCTGCGATCGAAACGGATCATCGAACCGTCCTTACGCTTCACGCCCTGAGCGGTGCGCACGACGATGGCGCGCAGAACGTCGCCCTTCTTCACACGGCCGCGCGGAATCGCTTCCTTTACGGAGACGACGATGGTGTCGCCAACGTGGGCGTAGCGACGTTTAGCGCCGCCAAGCACCTTGATGCACATGACCCGTCGGGCGCCTGAATTATCGGCGACGTCCAGGTTAGTTTGCATCTGGATCATGGTTTAAACCTTCCAGACTTAAGCCGAAGCCTTGGGAAGGACTTCCCAGGTCTTCAGCTTTGATTTCGGCGCGCACTCGATGATCTTGGCAGATTCCCCCGCCTTGTAGGCGTTGGCTTCATCGTGAGCGTGATACTTCTTCGACTGACGGACAGTCTTCTTCAGCACGGGGTGGAGGAAAGTCCGCTCGACCTTCACCACAACGGTCTTATCGCCCTTATCGGAGACGACGACCCCCTCGAGGATACGCTTGGGCATCGGGGCTCTCCTTAGGCCGGGGTCTTGGCGTGCAGGACAGTCTTGATACGCGCGATGTCGCGACGGATCTGCTCCACACGGTGAGTTTTATCGACCTGCCCGGTCGCAGCCTGGAAGCGCAGGTTGAACTGCTCCTTCTTGAGGCTCAGCAGGCTATCGGCCAGCTGATCGGGGGTCATGGAACGAACGTCTGCAATCTTCATGATCAGTGCTCCACCGCCACACCAGCGTCGATGCGCGTCACAACACGGGTCCGAATCGGCAACTTGGCCGCGCCGAGCGCAAGCGCTTCACGCGCAACATCGTCCGGCACGCCGTCGATTTCGAACATGATGCGGCCGGGCGCGACGCGAGCGGCCCAATGGTCCACCGCGCCCTTGCCCTTGCCCATGCGGACTTCGGCGGGCTTGCCGGTGACCGGCACGTCCGGGAAAATCCGGATCCACACGCGACCTTGACGCTTCATCTGGCGCGTAATCGCCCGACGAGCTGCTTCGATCTGACGAGCCGTGATCCGCTCCGGTTCAACGGCCTTCAGACCGTAAGAACCGAAATTCAGCAAGGCACCGCCCTTGGTGTTGCCCTTGATCCGGCCTTTGAACTGCTTCCGGTACTTGGTCTTCTTGGGTAGCAACATGACAGTCAGCCCTTACGCGCGGTCACGACGGTCGCGGTTGCCGCGGTCGGGACGATCGCCCCGCTCACGGCCGCCGCCTTCGCCAGCCGGACCGGATTCGGACGCCAGGCGCTTGTCCATGGCCATCGGGTCGTGCTCGAGCACTTCGCCCTTAAACACCCAAACCTTCACGCCAATTATGCCGTACGTGGTCTTGGCCTCGGTGAAACCATAGTCGATATCAGCGCGCAGGGTGTGCAACGGCACGCGACCTTCGCGATACCATTCCATACGGGCGATTTCAGCGCCGCCGAGGCGGCCCGAAACGTTGATACGCACACCCTTGGCACCAAGACGCATGGCCGACTGCATCGACCGCTTCATGGCGCGACGGAAGGCGATCCGACGCTCCAACTGCTGGGCGATATTTTCAGCAACCAGCTGAGCGTCCGCTTCTGGCTTACGGATTTCGACGATGTTGAGGTGGACTTCGCCCTCGGTAATCTTGGCGATATCGCCCTTCAGCTTGTCGATATCGGCGCCCTTCTTACCGATGATCACGCCTGGGCGTGCGGCATAGATGGTAACGCGGCACTTCTTGTGGGGGCGCTCGATGATGATTTTCGAGACACCGGCCTGATAGAGGCGCTTCTTCAGTTCCTTGCGGACCTTGAGATCTTGGTGCAGCAAGCGGCCGTAGTCTTCGCCATCGGCGAACCACCGGCCATCCCAGGTGCGGTTAATGCCGAGCCGAAGCCCGATCGGATTTACTTTCTGACCCATCAGGCGGCCTCGTCTTGCGACCGGACCACGATGGTGATCTCGGAAAACGGCTTCATGATCCGCGCCGAACGACCGCGCGCGGCGGAGGCAAAGCGCTTCATGATCAGGTTCTTGCCCACGAAGGCCTCGGCCACGACCAGGGAGTCGATGTCTAGGTTGTGGTTGTTTTCGGCATTAGAGATCGCCGAATACAGCGCCTTACGGACGTCGTTGGCGATGCGCTTGTGGCTGAATTCAAGCTCGTTCAGTGCACGCTGCACCTTAAGGCCGCGGATCGACTGAGCAACGAGGTTCAGCTTCTGCGGGCTGATGCGCAGATTGACCAGCTTAGCGCGGGCCTCGCTGGGCGCCAGGCGGCGCTCTTGCTTCTTCTGGCTCATGCTACTTCCTCTTCGCCTTCTTGTCGGCGGCATGGCCGGGGAAGGTGCGGGTCGGCGAGAACTCGCCCAGCTTCATGCCGACCATGTCCTCATTGACCAGCACCGGCACATGTTTGTGGCCGTTGTGGACGCCGAAGGTAAGGCCGACGAACTGCGGCATGATTGTGGAGCGGCGCGACCAGGTCTTGATCACGTCCTTACGGCCGGAGCCTTGCGCAGTTTCCGCCTTCTTCAGCAGATAACCGTCAACGAACGGACCTTTCCAGACAGAGCGGGTCATGACTTAGCGGCCCTTCTTGGCTTTGTGGCGCGAGCGGATGATGAACTTATCCGTCGTCTTGTTTGTACGGGTCTTGGAACCCTTCGTCGGCTTACCCCAAGGAGTAACCGGGTGACGGCCTCCGCTGGTGCGGCCTTCGCCGCCGCCGTGCGGGTGGTCGACCGGGTTCATAGCAACACCGCGAACATGCGGACGGAAGCCCATGTGGCGGACGCGGCCCGCCTTGCCCAGGTTCTGGTTCATGTGGTCGGGGTTCGACACCGCGCCCACCGTGGCCATGCAGCTGTCCTGCACCATACGAAGCTCGCCCGAACCGAGGCGGATCTGAGCATAGCCGCTGTCGCGGCCGACCAGCTGGGCATAGGCCCCCGCGGAACGGGCGATTTGGCCACCCTTGCCGGGCTTAAGCTCGATATTGTGGATTATAGAGCCGATCGGCAGGCTGCGCAGGGGCGAAGCATTGCCGGGCTTCACGTCGACTTTTTCAGCCGAGATGATTTCGTCACCAATCTTAATGCGCTGCGGGGCCAGGATATAGGCCAACTCGCCATCGGCGTATTTGATCAGGGCGATGAAGGCGGAGCGGTTGGGATCGTATTCCAGACGCTCGACCGTCCCGACCACATCTACCTTGCGGCGCTTGAAGTCGATGATCCGGTAAAGGCGCTTGGCACCGCCGCCACGGAAACGAACGGCGATACGGCCACCGCCACCACGACCGCCGGAGCTCGTCAGACCCTCAACGAGGGATTTTTCCGGGCGACCCTTGTGCAGGTCGCTGCGGTCAACCAGCACCAGCTGGCGGCGGCTTGGCGAAGTTGGATTAAAGTGTTTCAGAGCCATGACTTAGAGCCCCGTCGTAATATCGATCGACTGGCCTTCGGCCAGAGTCACGATGGCTTTTTTGACATCCGAGCGACGGCCCGGACGACCGCGGAAGCGCTTGGTCTTGCCCTTGGTCACCATGGTGTTGACCTTGATGACATTGACCTTGAACAGCTCTTCGACAGCGGCGGCGATTTCATCCTTCGTTGCGTCATCGGCCACGCGGAAAACGACCTTGCCCTGCTCGCTGAGCAGGGTGGCCTTCTCGGTGATCACCGGCGACAGGATGGTGTCGTAGTGGCGAGCGGTTGCCATTACGCGACCTCCTCAAAACGGGCGTTGATAGCGGCCACCGCGTCCTTGGTCAGAACCAGGGTATGGCGGCGCAGCACGTCATAGACGTTGAGGCCGGCATTCGGCAGCACGTCTACGTTCGGGATGTTGCGGGCGGCCAGCTTGAAATTGTTGTCCACCTCGGCCCCGGCGATCACCAGGACGTTGGCCCAGCCCAGAGCCGCGAACTGCGAGCGCAAGGCGGCGGTCTTAGCATCGGCCGCGGCGGCGCTGTCGACCACGACGAGCGAACCCGACTTGGCTTTCGACGACAGCGCATGGCGCAGGGCCAGGGCGCGGAACTTCTTGGGCAGGTCAAAAGCATGGCTTCGGACCACAGGGCCGTGGGCCTTGGCACCACCGACAAACTGAGCCGCACGGCGGGAACCGTGACGAGCGCCGCCGGTACCCTTCTGCTTGTACATCTTCTTGCCGGTGAGGCTGACTTCGTTCCGCACCTGAATCTTGTGCGTGCCAGCGCGGCGCTTGGCGAGCTGCCAGGTGACCATGCGCTGCAGAATGTCGCCGCGGATATCATCAATGCCGAAAACGGCGTCGTTGAGATCGATGGAGCCGGCCTTGCCGCCGGCTAGGGTGATGACGTCGAGTTTCATCTTAGGCCTCGCCCCCTTCGTTGGCTTCCGGCACCAAAGCGGCGTCCACCGGGGTCTCGATCACGGACTCTTCAGAAACGGCCGGAGCGGTCGTTGCTCCAGGCTTCTTGAAAGCGCCGGGCTTAGGAATGCCCTCGGGTGCCGCGATCTTCACCGCGTCACGAACCTTGACGTAGGAGCCTTCCGAACCTGGGACCGAACCCTTGATAAGGATCAGGCCGCGTTCGACATCGACTTTCCAAACGGTCACGCCCAGGGTTGTGACGGTTTCCTGACCCAGGTGGCCAGGCATCTTCTTACCCTTGAAGGTCCGACCTGGATCCTGCCGCTGACCGGTAGACCCGAGCGCGCGGTGGGATAGCGAAACGCCGTGGGTGGCGCGAAGGCCGCCGAAGTTCCAGCGCTTCATACCGCCCTGGAAACCCTTACCGACTGTGCAGCCCTGA